>JAEZQV010000386.1 GCA_023441125.1 Bacillota bacterium | reverse complement strand
ATAAAAGACTTATTAAAATACTCGGCTTGTCTGTCGGCAATAACCTGCAGTTTTTGTACCCGGCGTTTTTTTTCGGACTCGGTCAATTGTCCGGACAGCTTGGCAGCAGGCGTGCCCGTGCGCCGGGAATAAGGGAAGATATGAATTCTGGCAAAAGCCATTGTGTCAACAAAGGCTAATGTACTCGCAAACATCTCTTCTGATTCCCCGGGAAAACCTACAATTATATCTGTCGTAACCGCCAACCCGGGCAAGCGCGCTCTAATGCTATTAATTAATGCCCGGTACTTACCGATAGTATAATGCCTGTTCATAGCCTGCAGGATTCTGTCATCGCCGGCTTGGAGCGGTAAATGCAGCTGCCGGCAAAGACGCCTGTCGTTTTGCATAAGCGTGATGAGCCTGTCAGACACTTCAATGGATTCCAATGAACCGAATCTAAGGCGGGCGAGCCGCGTGCCGCCGGCTGCTAAAACGGCCTCTGCGGCATCGACAAGGGTAATTTCCCTTTCGCTGGTTATGTCCCGGCCATAAGCGCCAAGATGTATACCTGTAAGCACAATTTCCGCAAAACCGGCCGAGACTAATTTTTCAGTTTCAGCGGCAATGCTGGCGAGCGGTCTGGAACGCAAGGGGCCGCGTGCATACGGGATAATGCAATAAGTACAAAAGTTGGCGCAGCCTTCCTGGATTTTTAAAAAAGCGCGCGTCCGTCCAGGCGCGTAGAACAATGGGATATCCTCAAACTCTCTGGCCTGCATAATATCAGTGACGGCATTGACTTGAACCATGCGGTTATTAGCCATAGCCGCTTCAACCAGGTCAACAATTTTTGCCCGGTCCTGTGTACCCACGATGACGTCAACACCTTCAATACGGGCCACCTCAGCGGGCGAAAGCTGGGAATAACAGCCGGCAACAGCGATAATAGCAGCTTCATTTTGGCGGCTGGCCCGCCGGATTAATTGACGGGATTTTTTTTCACCCAAATTGGTGACTGAACAGGTATTGATTACGTAGACATCAGCTTGTTGATCAAACTGAACCACTTCATAGCCGCGGGCTTTAAACAATCCTTCCATCACTTCGGTTTCGAACTGGTTTACTTTGCAGCCCAAAGTTGTAAAAGCCACTTGCTGCATTACGAGCCCCCCAAATCGCCGCGTTCATACATTACCGCGGTCAGCGCCGCCAGGGCGGCTGTCTCGGTACGCATAATCCGCGGCCCCATGGAAACAGTGTCAGCACCGTGGCTCTGACACAATTTTACCTCACCAGGACTGAAGCCGCCTTCAGGACCAATAAACAGCATAATCGCCGGTTTCGGTGTATTCCTTGCAGCAAGTACTTGTTTTAAGCCTGCGGCAGCTTGTCCTTCATATAACATAATTTTTTCAGCAGACGCAAAGTCCTGATTTGTCAACACATCGGCCAGAGCCGTCACAGGGTAAATTTGCGGAATATAGCTTCTACCGCATTGTTTTGCCGCTTCCCGGGCAATTTTTTGCCAGCGGGTAACCCGCTCGGCCTTTTTGGCCAAATCATACTTGACTACGCAGTGTTCAGTAACTGCGGGAATTATGGCATAAACCCCCAGTTCAACCGCCTTTTGCACAATGAAATCCATTTTTTCGCCTTTGGCTAACCCTTGCACCAGATATACCACCAGCGGCGGCTCGGTATTATCCGCAAGCGTTTCCAGCCATTTAAGCTGAACGGCAGCGGCCGTTATCTGAGTAATTTCAGCCAGGCAGGCCTTGCCGTCCGTACCGGTCACCAGCAGTTTGTCACCGGCCGTCAGCCTTAACACCATAACAATATGGCGGGCATCTGCACCGTCAATCACCATACAGTCGCTGACCGGCGCATTTATAAAGAAACGGCGCATACAAGCGCCTCCTTTATTGGCAGTCGCTGCCAGCCATAATGGCCACCCAGCCGCCTTCTTCCATAACTTTGTCAACCACAAACCCCTGTTCAAGCAGTGCTGCCGTAACATCACTCAACCGCTCGGCAATAATGCCGCTGGCAATAAACAAGCCATTTGGCGCTAAGCGGGTTTTGACATCAGGCAGCATTTTAATAATGATATCGGCGATTATATTGGCGATAATAACATTGGCCTGGCCCTGCACACCGGTCAGTAAATCACCCTGAGTAATTTCAACAGTATCTGTGACTTTATTAAAAGCGACATTTTCTTGGGCGACTCTTACCGCCACCGGGTCCAGGTCCACGCCCCGCACCCTGGCTGCGCCCAGCTTTGCCGCCGCGACCGCCAATATGCCGGAACCGGTGCCGATATCAAAGACTGTATCCGCAGGTTTAATCACATCCTCCAGACAACGAATACACATGGCAGTTGTGTGATGTGTGCCTGTACCGAATGCCATACCCGGGTCCAGTTCAATGATAATATCGTCCGCGACCGGCAGATATTCTTCCCAGGACGGTTTTATGACAATATGATCACTTACCCTTACCGGATGAAAATATTCTTTCCAGGAAGATGCCCAGTCCTCTTCCTGCACTTCGCGGCAGTTAATGCAGCCGCGCCCTTTGTCAAGATCATGCTCATGCAAACGGTTGATGCGATCCTCAAACACACGGAGTTTGTCGTCCAGAAGATCATCCACCGGTAAATATGCTTTAATAGTTACAACCTCTGTATCCAATTCCTCGGGGATGTCGCAGTAATCCCAGGTTCCTGAGCGCCGGTAACTGTTGATCAGTTCGGGGTCTTCGATTACAACCCCGCTTGCGCCCAGGTCATGGAAAATATCGGCTACTGCTTCCGTAGCCTCATGGGAGGTTTGAATGCTGATTTCAGCCCATTTCATGCGCCATCGCCCCTTAAACTTCAATTATACAGTTACATTGCGCCAAAAGCGTCTTTGAACTTCTTAAAAAAGCCTTTTTCTTCGGCAGTGGGATCAGCACCACCGGCTTTAACAAATTCGTGTAAAAGTTCTTTTTGACGGTCCGTCAATTTTTTCGGGGTGATTAACTTAACACGCACATGCTGATCGCCGCGTCCGTGACCACGCAGGTGAGGGATCCCCTTTTCCTTTATGCGAAATACCGTTCCGGTTTGGGTTCCTTCCGGTATTTTAAGCTTAACTTTACCGTCCAGCGTGGGGACTTCAAGCTCATCACCCAGCGTGGCCTGCACAAAATTAATCGGTACTTCGCAGATAACATCATTGCCTTCCCGTGTAAACAGTTTGTGCGGTTTTACAAAAAGATAAACATATAAGTCACCGGGAGAACCGCCACGTTGTCCGGCTTCCCCTTCGTGTGCGACCCGTAGTCTTGAACCATTGTCAACGCCGGCGGGAATCTTGATCTTTATTTTACGCTTAGCACGAATTTTCCCCCGGCCATGGCATTCTTTACAAGGGGTCTTAACAATTTTCCCTTCACCATGGCAACGTTCACAGGTTCTTACATTAACCATTCTGCCAAACGGCGTGTTCTGCGTAACCTGAACCTGGCCGGTTCCCCGGCAGTCAGGACAAGTTTCGGGATGGGTTCCCGGTGCAGCTCCCGATCCTTGGCAAGCACTGCAGTCTTCTGTTCGTGGTATTTGAATTTCCGTCTCTAGCCCAAAAGCGGCTTCCTCAAAATTGATCTCCATGTCATACCGTAAATCGGCTCCCCGCTCGGGTCCGTTCTGCCGTCCGCCGCCGAACCCGAAACCCGCCTGACCAAAGAACATATCAAATATATCCGAAAAACCGCCGGCGCCAGCGCCGCCACCGCCAAAGCCGCCGAAGCCGCCACCGCCGTTAGCGGCATCGAACGCAGCATGACCAAATTGGTCATACTGCGCCCGGCGCTCAGCATTGGATAGAATTTCGTAAGCTTCGTTAACTTCTTTAAACTTTTCTTCGGCTTCCTTGGGGTTGTCGCGATTTACGTCAGGATGGTACTTGCGGGCCAGTTTGCGATACGCCTTTTTTAATTCGTCTTCAGACGCATTCTTGGCTACACCCAGCACTTCATAATAGTCTCGCTTACTCACTTCACACCATCCCAAACATTTTTATTTCTTGTCGTCATCCATTACTTTGTATTCAGCATCAACAACTTTCTCGTCTTGGGGAGTTCCTTGCGGACCGCCGGGTTGTGCACCCTCACCCTCAGCCGGCGCATTAGCCTGATACATAGCGGCAGACAATTCGTAAAGCGGCTTGGTAAGAGCTTCGGTATCCGCTTTGATGGCCTCAAGATCGCTGCCTTTCAAAGTTTCTTTCAATTTATCGGCAGCCTGCTGAACTTTTTCCACCAGGGCTTTATCGGCTTTTTCACCAAACTCTTTAATGGTTTTCTCTGCATTATATACCAGGGAATCGGCATTGTTGCGTACTTCTACTTCTTCCTTGCGTTTTTTATCTTCCGCAGCATGCGATTCGGCTTCCTTAACCATTCTTTCCACTTCGTCCTTATCCAGACCGCCGGAAGAAGTAATCGTAATCTTCTGCTCCTTGCCTGTGCCTAAATCTTTGGCAGATACATGGACAATACCATTGGCATCGATATCGAAGGTAACTTCAATGCGGGGTACGCCGCGCGGAGCAGGCGGAATGCCCGAGAGCTCGAAACGTCCTAAAGTCTTATTATATGAAGCCATTTCCCGTTCACCCTGCAGGACATGGATGTCAACCGAAGGCTGATTATCGGCGGCGGTTGAGAAGGTTTGGCTCTTGGATGTCGGGATAGTGGTATTCCGGTCAATAATTTTGGTAAATACACCGCCTAAGGTTTCAATCCCCAGGGAAAGCGGCGTTACATCCAGCAGCAATACGTCTTTTACTTCACCGACAAGTACGCCGGCTTGAATGGCTGCGCCGACGGCAACGCACTCGTCAGGGTTGATTCCTTTATGCGGGTCTTTGCCCAGCGACTTTTTGATAGCTTCCTGTACTGCCGGGATACGGGTCGAGCCGCCTACTAAAATAACTTTGTCGATGTCCTTGGGCGACAAACCGGCATCGCTCAGAGCCTGACGGGTTGGTCCCATTGTCGCTTCAACAAGATCGGCGGTCAGTTCATCAAATTTAGCCCGGCTCAGGTTAAGATCAAGGTGTTTGGGGCCGGTTTGGTCAGCAGTGATGAACGGCAGGTTAATATTGGTAGTAAGCACGCCGGATAATTCAATTTTAGCTTTTTCAGCCGCTTCTTTCAGACGCTGCATCGCCATCCGGTCGCCTGACAAGTCAATACCCTGTTCTTTTTTAAATTCGGCAACCAGCCAATTCATAACGCGCTCGTCGAAGTCGTCGCCGCCCAGGCGATTGTTGCCGCTGGTAGCTTTAACTTCGAATACACCATCGCCCAGTTCAAGAATCGATACGTCAAACGTACCGCCGCCCAAGTCATAAACCAAAATAGTATGGTCGTTGCCTTTATCCATACCAAACGCCAGCGAAGCAGCCGTAGGCTCGTTGATAATGCGAAGAACTTCCAGACCGGCGATAGCCCCGGCGTCCTTGGTAGCCTGACGCTGGCTGTCGGTGAAGTATGCCGGCACGGTAATAACCGCCTGGGTTACTTTCTCGCCCAGATAGGCTTCGGCGTCAGCCTTGAGCTTTTGCAGAATCATAGCGGAAATTTCCTGCGGAGTGTATTCTTTTCCCTCAATGTTTACCTTATATGTTGTACCCATATGACGCTTAATGGAGCTGACTGTGCCGTCAGGATTCGATACTGCCTGACGCTTGGCGATTTGGCCGATTAAACGCTCCCCGTTTTTGGAAAAACCGACAACTGAAGGCGTAATACGACTGCCTTCAGGATTAGGAATAACAACAGGCTCGCCGCCTTCCATTACAGCCACACATGAGTTGGTAGTACCAAGGTCAATACCAATTACTTTTGCCATCGTTAATTTCCTCCTTAAGTAAATTAGCTTTATTAATTTCCTACTACTTTTACCATGCTGGGACGGACAACCCGCCCTTTAACTTTATAGCCTTTCTGCAATTCTTCCACAATCATGCCATCGGGCTGGCAGGCATCTTCCACCCGCATGACAGCCTCATGCTCGGTTGGGTCGAACTGATTGCCGACGGCATTGATCGGTTCTACACCCAATTGGCATAAAGCATTGTTCAATTGCCGGTAAATCATTTGTACACCGGTCGACAAAGTCTCAAGATCATTCACCGTGCTGGCCGTTGCCCGTTCAAAGTTATCCACTACAGGCAGCAGTTCGCAGACAATTCGTTCGGCCACAATGGCTGACAGTTCGTCTTTTTCCTGCCGGGTCCGGCGGCGGAAATTGTCAAAATCAGCCTGAAGCCGTCTATACCGGTCATTCAGTTCATCAAGCAGCCGGCTTTTTTCATCCAGCGCTTGCATAAACTGATTTACATCATCCGGTGCAAAACAAATTTCGGGATTTTCCCCGGCACCTGTTTCAGCAGATACATTCTCCTCTGGCAAATCCTCCTGCGATTGTTCTTGTTTTTTATCTGCCATTTTCTCCACCTCCAAGTTGTTAGAAATCAGGCATACCGCTATCAGCGCCGCCTGCCTTCTGGGCATTAGCACCTTCTTCTTTTTTCTTGATAATGGTATCTATGCGCAAAATGGCTACGGCTACTTCCCCGGCCGCCTTGATGGCATGCAGTTTCACTGGAACCGGGTCAATAACCCCCCGTTCCAGCATATCGGCTATTTCACCGCTGTCACAGTCAACACCCAAAGAGTCTACGCCGCGCGCCGACTGAGCCGTGACGGCTTCTTCCACTTTTTCCAGCGGGTTAAAACCAGCATTCTCCACAATCTGCGATAACGGTTGTTTGAGAGCGCTGGCCACGCAGTCTAAACCATAGGCGGCCATACCCTTGAGATTTTCCCGGTATTTGCCAACTTCACGGGCCATGGCAATTTCAATGGAACCACCGCCCGGCACATAGCCGCCCTTTACGGCAGCCTGCACACTGGATGCGGCGTCCTTGGCAATCCGCTCGCGCTCGCCTACCACTTCTTCAGTAGCGGCGCCCACTAAAATAGTAGCCATCGGTTTGCCGTTCCCGCCGATAACGCGCACTTGCTCAAGCTTTTCATCCTGATACACTATTTCCGCAGCACCCGCATATTTTTCGATATCGGCCGCTTCTTTTTTAAGACCGGTTCGTTTTAGCATGCGAGCGCCGGTATGATCAGCCACCCGGCGTAAATCTTTCGCCGATACCCGTTGAATTACCATGATATTTGCATCGGTGAGAATTTCTTCGGCGGCGCTGTGTACACCCCGGTCAACCATAACAACATTAATACCCAGGTCAACAATTTTTTGCACATTGGCTTTAAACTCATCCTGCAGGTCTATGTAACGCTTGAAGCCGGCTTCGGTGCTTAAGGCCTCATCTTCAATCTCTTCCGGCTCCAGCGCGTCGTCGATCAAGAGCAGCCTGGCGCTTTTGATTTCTTCAGGCATTTCTTGCGTCATGCGTTCCTGGTCAACAATGACGCCCATAAATACTTCATTATTGGCGCCGGCCTCGGCCGTAATGATGTCGGATAATTTAAAATTGTGCTCATTAAGTTTTTCCACACCGATCAGTCTGGCCGCTTCCACAACGAGATCAGCAATATCTTCGTGTTCCCGGCCGGCGATCATGGCAATGTTGCGCAAGACGGGATCGTTGACTTCGGTAATGGTGCGGGCCCGGTCCTTAACCCCTTCCAGAACCCGGGCCACACCGTATTTTATGCCTTCAATCACCCGGGCGACCGGTACGCCGCGCATGACTTGATTAACGCCTTCGGATACCAGACTCCCGGCCATAATAGTTGTGGTTGTAGTACCGTCGCCCACTTCGGCTTGCTGCGCTTTGGCCGTATTGATAAGCATTTTAGCGGCCGGATGATTGACATCCATTTTATCCAGGATGGTGACACCGTCATTGGTAATGATGACTTCGCCAAAGCGGTCAACAAGCATAGTATCAAGCCCTTTAGGGCCGATTGTGCCTTCAACGGCAGCAGTAATTGCCCGGACAGCGTTGGCGTTGGTTAATAAGGCAGCCAAACGTTCATCGACATCGGCCCCACTGCCAGCTTGCTTCAAATTCATGTACTTCCTCCCATCTATAATACCTTGTACTTTTTCAATATCTCACCCAAATGGCGCTGCATAAATTTTAATACGGACATCGTCTTGCCATATTCCATCCGGGTGGGGCCAAGCACGGCTACAGTGCCTACCACCTGGCCGTCAATACGGTACGTGGCCTGGACGACGCTGCAATCGTGAATGCCTGTATATTTATTCTCCTGACCTATCGTAACAACTATACCATCGTTATTCGCCATATGCAGGATATCACACAGCAAGCGGTCTTCTTCCAGCATGGTTAACAGGCCTTTGACCTTATCCACGTCCCTGAATTCCGGCTGATTTAGCATCTGGGTAGTGCCGCCGAGATACACTTTTTCATTTTTTTCCCCGGTAAGAACATGTTTGACCAGGGTAATAGCCCGTTCATAAATGGCCGGGTCAGGCAGAATGTCATTTTGAATCGCCTGCAGCATCTGTGTATTGATCCGGTCGACGGCTAAACCTCCCAGCCGGGAATTAATAGCACTGGCGACGCGGGTTAGTTCGTCATGACTCAGCCCTTCCGGTATTTCGATGATTTTATTTTCCAGCAGCCCGTTATCCGTTACAATAACAACAATGGACCTGCGCTCATCCAGTGGCAAGAACTGCAGATATTTGAACATGCACTGTGATACTTGCGGGGCCAATACCATGGAAACATTGCGGGTCATACGGGCTAAAATCTTAACTGTTTCCTGAAATACTTCATCAATCCGGCGGGCTTTTGTCTGATACCAGTTGTCAATAATCTGGATATCGCGGTCAGAAATTTGCGGTGGCGCCAATAAGCAGTCGACATAAAAGCGGTATCCTTTAACCGATGGGATTCTACCTGCCGAAGTATGCGGTTGTTCCAGATAACCCAGAAGTTCCAGATCTGCCATTTCATTACGGATAGTGGCCGGACTGATACCCAAGTCGTATTTACGGGCAATCGTCCGCGAGCCGACAGGTTCTGCGGTGGATATGTAATCATCAATTATGGCTTGCAGGATTTGACGCTTTCTTTCATCCAACATCGACTCCACCTCCTTGTTGTTAGCACTCATATCGAACGAGTGCTAACACCTACTAAAAAAATACCACTCATCGCGCTCAATGTCAAGATAGTATGGGGGTTTCCGGCCGGCTAATTAGGTAAAAAACTGCCAAAAACAATATTGCCGAACTTCATCCCTTTTTCCGTCAGCCATAATCGTTGGTCATCGGCGGCCAGCAAGCCCTGACCGCGCAGTTTTTCCATTATTATGCCAAACTGATCGTAAAATTGAACGGCGAAAAGCCGGGTAAAGTCAGTAAAATTCATTCCCTGGGCAGTGCGTAACGCTAAAAATATAAATTCGGCCATAGCATCTCCCCGGTTTACGCTTTCACGCATAACAACAGGCGACCGGCCGGCGGATACCGCTGCGATATATTCCTGAATATCCGGAGTGCTGCTGGTTCTTTGCCTGTTTAAAAAAGAGTGGGCGGCAGTTCCCAGTCCCAGATAAGGCTGATACTGCCAGTATTTTAAATTATGCCGGCACTCCATGCCCGGCCGGGCAAAGTTGGAAATTTCATACCGGAGCAGGCCTTGGTCTGGCAGAAAACCAGCCATTATATCATACATAGCCTCCTCCGCCTCTTCATCCGGCATCAATAGCCGTCCCTGATCATAGGCCTCTGCCAGGGGGGTTCCCGCCTCCAGTTTGAGACCATATACAGAGATATGAGCGGTATTAAGAGCTGCCGCCGTTTTAAGCTCCCGGGCGAAACCGTTCGCCGTCTGACCGGGAAGGCCATACATTAAATCAATGCTCACATTATTAAATCCTGCTGCATAGGCATTTTCAACAGCTTCCATGCCGTCCGCCGCCGTATGAATGCGCCCCAGTGCGGCCAGCAATTTTGCGTTAAAAGACTGTACGCCGAAACTCAGGCGGTTGATGCCGAGTGAGTTCAAGTGCCGTAATTGTTCCCGGGTCACTGTGCCGGGGTTAGCCTCGATACTGATTTCCGCTCCCGCGGCAATGGCAAAGCCATCAGCAAGGCTGACTAGTATGCGTTCCAGCAACGGAACCGGCAGTATGCTCGGCGTGCCGCCGCCAATATAAACAGTGTCAACACCCGGCTTACATAACATACCGCCCTGATCAGTGATTTGCTGACACAAGGCGGTAGTATATGCCGGAAATAAATGCTCTGCCCCCGTGTAGGAAGAGAAATCGCAATACAAACATTTTCGCCTGCAAAACGGGATATGAACATAAAGACCAAGCGTGCTCATGTGTTTTACCTTAATCCATCTTTAATATCGCCATGAATGCTTCCTGGGGAATTTCCACACTCCCAACCTGCTTCATGCGTTTTTTACCCTCTTTTTGCTTTTCCAGCAGCTTGCGCTTCCGGGTAATATCACCGCCATAACACTTGGCCAGCACATCTTTGCGCAGGGCCCGTACCGTCTCCCTGGCGATCACTTTATTGCCGATTGCCGCCTGGATAGGAATTTCAAACATCTGCTTGGGAATGATCCCTTTTAACTTTTCCGCAAGCTGCCTTCCCCGGTGAGTAGCCCGGTCACGGTGCACAATCACGCTGAGGGCATCGACCGGCTCGCCGTTAAGCAGTATATCCAGCTTAACAAGCGCTGACGTCTGATAGCCCAGCAGTTCATAATCCAGGGAAGCATAGCCGCGGGTGGAGGATTTCAGCTTGTCAAAATAGTCAAAGATTATCTCACTGAGCGGCAAATGATAGGTTATCATTACCCGGTTAGCGTCCAGATACTTCATATCCTTAAATTCGCCGCGTTTGTCCTGGGACAGTTCCATCACCGCCCCCACATAATCATTGGGGACAATTATCGTGGCTCTCACATAAGGTTCTTCAATACGTTCTATCTCCTGGACCGTGGGCAATTTTGACGGGTTTTCAATCTCGAAAATCTCGCCGTCGGTTTTAAATACACGATAAATAACGCTGGGTGCGGTGGTAATCAGCGTTAGGTTGTATTCCCGCTCCAGCCGTTCCTGGACAACGTCCATATGCAGCAGTCCCAAAAAGCCGCAACGAAAACCAAAACCAAGGGCGATAGAGGTTTCCGGTTCAAAGACGAGAGAGGCGTCATTAAGCTGAAGTTTCTCCAAAGCGTCGCGCAAATTCTCATAATCGGAACTTTCCACCGGGTAAAGACCGCAATACACCATCGGCGTAATCTTGCGATATCCCGGCAACGGTTCTGCCACCGGGCAGTCTGCACTCGTTATAGTGTCGCCAACCCGGGTATCTTTCACGTTTTTGATGCTGGCGGCAACAAAACCGACCTGGCCTGGTCCCAGTTCGTCAATATTGGCCAGATAGGGTTTGAATACGCCTACTTCAGTTACATCAAAAACCTTATTGGTGGCCATCATCTTGATCTTCATCCCGGGTTTGATACGTCCGTTCATAACGCGGACATAAGCGATGACGCCTTTATAGGAATCAAAATGCGAATCAAAAATAAGCGCGCTTAGTGGTTCATCCGCTTTACCGGCCGGCGGTGGGACTTTTTTTACTATGGCCTCGAGGATTTCTTCAATACCGATGCCGGTTTTGGCACTGGCCAGAACGGCGTCCGCTGTATCCAGACCGATAACGTCCTCAATTTCGGTTTTAACCCGTTCCGGTTCGGCACTGGGCAAATCAATCTTGTTAATTACCGGCACAATCTCCAAATTATGTTCCAGCGCCAAATAGACATTGGCCAACGTTTGCGCCTCAATTCCCTGGGCAGCGTCAACTACCAGCAGGGCCCCTTCACAAGCGGCCAGACTCCGGGAAACCTCATAGGTAAAGTCGACATGCCCGGGAGTATCAATTAGGTTAAGCATGTACTGTTCGCCGTCTTTGGCGGTATAAGCCAAACGGACGGCCTGCGCTTTAATGGTAATGCCGCGCTCGCGTTCAAGCTCCATTTGATCTAAAACCTGCTCTTCCATCTCACGGGCCGAGAGGGCTCCTGTATATTCCAACAACCGGTCTGCAAGTGTCGACTTGCCATGGTCGATATGGGCGATTATAGAGAAATTGCGAATATGTGCTGTATCCATCAAACTGGGGCTCCTCCCTGGTATAAATCTGCTTTTATACATATTTCTCTAAATTATACCATCAGCCGCCCGTTAACTGCAAGCGCTACCTGAATTCCCGCAGATACTCGCCAATTTGCTGTGAAACCCGCCGGCCCTCAGTCCGCAGGGTCTGCAGGCCATTCTCAATATATGGTTTACATTGTGTCCAGTACTCTGTTACTCTGTGTTTGACGCTAACGGCCTCCTCCACGAACTGTCCCCGCCAGATGTCAAGCCAATATAAGGCCCGTAACCCGTTAATCTCTATTTTAGTGGGTATTGCGAGCGAATGACCGCCAATATGCAGCCTTACACTTTGCTCACTCCGTTCAACAGTACCTAACGGGTATATATTTTCCAATGATACGCCATGGCCGAAGACATAGGCTGAATATACATGGTCCCGGCTCCGGCCAATATAAAAGAAACGTTCCTGCTCAGGCCGCTGCGTAAGAGTGTTCAACTGATGCTCCGCGACGCCGACACCGATCACCACAATGGCTGTCAGCACGATGAGTCCGCGGGTAATTACTCTGATATCGCCTGGCTTCGCCTGTCCAGACACGAAATTATAACCCTCCTGACTTTACTGGCGGTTTTCCGCCAGTATCTCGGCCAGCACATCACCCAGCATTTCCATACTGCGTATAGCTTCTTCCTTGCTGCTTTCCTGCGAGCCTACCTCAATAAGCAACGCCCGGGGGTGAAGATGCTGGTTGTAACGCCATTCAACCAGTTGTATCCCGCGACACAAACCAGGATATTTTGCATTTAGCTTGGCATCAATCAATTTTGCGAAAGCATGATTTTGCTGCCAGTGCGGTTGGGGCAAATCCTGCTGGCCGGTAGCTACAACGATGGTTATTTTGGCTACCGGCATACCATTGATCGTTGCCGTTACATTTTCCCGTTTATCGGCATCCCGGTGAATATCAAAAATCATCTGAATAGACGGATTGTCTGCCAGCATTTTTTGGGCAGTTATTTCCGATGGTCCGTAAGCTTTCATGAAACTTGGATAATCATGAATGTTGGCACTGTGAACAGCCGCTATCCCATGTTTTTCCAATTGTTTGGCCAACGCCAGTCCCACTTCAACAATATCTCCCCGCTGCCCGCCCGGCCGGTGCGCGACTCCCGAATTGGGGATAAATGATTCTGCCGTATGGGTATGATAGATGCCTACTAACGGCTTATCGGCACTGGCCGTGCTCTTGGCGTCGAATTTAGGAAAGTTTGGCAGTGTGGCTGCGCTTACAGTGGGAGTACCCGTTTTGCGGAAAATCTGCATATACGGCACTTCCTGCGAGAGTAATGACCGTATATCTTTAACATCAATGCCGAAAAGAAATGACACCGCTCTTTGCATCAGAGTCTCTGAATTCAGTTCAGGCGTGATAATAATCGGATTTTCCGGCTTGGTTGCTCTGACAAGACCGGGAATCCCCCAGGACAAAACATCTTTACTTTTCGGCCACATCGCGGTCAGGTGTTTGCTGTAATAACCCGACCCGCTTACCGGTATGGCACTGTTTGCCAGGTTGATGTATATCCCCAGAAACAACCCGCCTGCCACTAATAGCATGAATCCTGTTAAGGCAATGCTAAAAAGCTTCGATGTACTGTAAACATGTATGAAATGATACCATTTACTGCGTTTTGTACTTTGTTTGCGCTCTCTCCGTGTAACCATGGCCGCCTCCGCCAGACCCCCACATTGGTTGTCCTCTGCTATTTTTGTTTACATACAATGTATATGCCTGGCGGTTGACGGATATTACATTTTTAACGGACTAGCCGCCTTAATGTAAGTACATATGAATATTCTCATAATCGATATTGGGATGCATAGCCTGATTAATACCACCGGCTACAACGGCGGCGATATCTTCAATCAGTCTGTCCACTTCCTTTGGTGTTACCATAAGATCCCCCAGCATTTCCGGCAGCACCTGGCGGACAATAGTCTGCCGGTCCTGGTCGGACAGATTGGCCATGCTTTTAAAATAACGGCCAAAGGCAGCGTGCTCCTGCAGGGTATTGATTGTGTCCATGGCAATGGTGGAAGCATGGACAACAGTTGGTACGCCAATGGCGACAACCGGCACTCCCAGCGATGCCTGCGTCAGACCAAACCGTTTGTTGCCTACGCCGGAACCGGGATGAATGCCGGTATTGGCCAGTTGGATGGTAGTTATGACCCTTTGGCTGGAGGCGGCAGCCAAGGCATCGATGGCGATAACCAGATTGGGTTTAATATTACTGACAATTCCCTTAATAATTTCCGCCGTCTCCATACCGGTAATACCCAGCACGCCCGGGGCAATGGCACATACCGAGCGAACCCCGCCTTTTAGCTCCGGCGACAGCATTTCCTGCAGATGACGGGTAACAACAATCTTGTGGGTAGCCCGCGGGCCTAACGCGTCGGGAGTAACATTCCAGTTGCCCAAACCAACAACGAGGACGGTTGCATTACGGGGTAAATTAGCCATCGCAGCCAGTTCATTAGCCACAAATTTCATTATTTTTTCCTGTAACGGCGTATTTTTGTAGCGTAGGCCAGGCGCTTCAATGGTAATATATGTACCTTGCATTTTTCCCATCATTTTTTCTGCCGCCGGCGTGGTTATATTTACCCGGGTGATAAGCACATCGTCATCCTCGCTGGTTTCGACCAAGACTCCGGGAACGTCCTCCCGCACCTGTTTGGTCAACATTTCCCTGGCTTCTAAAGCCAGGTCGGTTCTCACACTATTTACGATTTGGTCCATAAATCGATCTCCTTTGTTCCCAGATTGGCTCAGACCTATCTTATCCGGAAAAAAAGGCGGTTATACCCAATTTAGTTTACTATATTGCTTGCTTTTTCCTATTGGTCATGCTAAAATAGTTCAGTAATATATACATAAGGAGGTGAATTACTTGCCAAATATTAAAGCATCTGAGCGTAGCGTAAAAACTGACGCTGAACGGCGTGCCCGCAATTATTCGGTAAGATCAGCGATTAAGACTTCTACCCGTAAAGTGGAGGAAGCTGCACATGCCGGTAAAGCAGATGAGGCCAAGAACCTCCTGACTCAAGCTGCCAGCGTTATCGACAAAGCAGCCGCCAAGGGCGTTATTCATAAAAATGCCGCTGCCCGTAAAAAATCCCGTCTGGCCCTCAAAGCCAATGCTGTCAAACAAGCTTAGGATATTAGTATTTGAAACCCTGTTCACTTTAAGGTGAACAGGGTTTTCGTTTTAAAAAAACAGCTGCTTTCGGTCCGCCTGCCAGAGGCCAAAAGCAGCTGCTTTTCTTATTCGCATAGTTCGATTATTATCTTTTCCAGCGCCACCGGTCCTGTCCGGCTCGATTTTAAATTCCGGTCGGCAGCTGCCAGGCCGAGCAGGGCCTCCTTTAGCTTAGCTCCGCTAAAACTCCGGCTTTGCTTAACTAATTTTTCCCCAATGAATCCCGGCACCCTAAAATATTCGGCCACTTCCCTGCTGCCGCACCCACTGTTAATCAGTTCCTTGGCCTGCCATAACTGCCTAACCTGACGCGCGAGCAAGGCCAGTATTCTCACCGGATGTTCGCCGGCATTCAGTTGTTCCCGCAACATGGCCAGCGCCTGCGGCGTCTGCTTTTGGCTTAAGGCTTCCACCATGGCAAAAATAGACACTTCCGGCACAGACGATAAAATTTGCAGTAGGTCGTGCCGGGAAACTGAATTCTTGTCTGCCGTGTATAACATGACTTTTTCGAGTTCGTTATTCAAAAAATCAAGGGAGACCTGCGGCATCATACTTACCGCGGCCAGCAGGTGCTCCTGGGCGTCGGGAGCCATTTTTAGCTTTAACTCTTTTAGCCGGTCTGTCAGCCAGTTGCGCAATTCCTTTCCCTTTAAGGCTGCGGCTTCAAAAATTGCGCCGTGCTTTTCAATTACTTTATATAATTTACGTCGTTTATCCGGCTTATCCGAAGCAACAAATACAACATGGCTATACGCAGGCATGGCGGCGAACAATTGAATCAGCCGTTCCGTAACCGTGTCGGTTTTATCCTGTACCTCGCCGGTGTTGCCTTTTCGCCCGGCGCTAAACAGCATGGTTCCGCGGATAATAACCAGGTTTTTACCGCCTAAAAACGGTATCGTTTCAATGGTATTAATCAGTTCCTCCGGCGGCGGGTCTTTCTCAAATATAATCAGATTCATATCCCGGTCTTCCGGCGCAACAATACCGTCAATAAGTGCATGCTCAAGCTGCCGCAGATAATAAGTCTCCTCACCATAGAGCAGATAGACGGCAGCAATATTATTTTGTCGGATAGCAGTCATTACTGTTTTGTAATCCATAATTCACCCTCTTCTAGGGATATTGTATCATTTAATATAAGTATCAGCTACTATTGAAGTACCGTCTGATCTAAAAACTATGGCGCCCTGTTTGTCAGTACGGTATATCGTTGCCTTTTTTGTGGCGTTAAGCCTGGCTAATGTCTCGGGATGAGGGTGCCCGAACCGGTTGTTATAACCGGCGGAAATAACCGCAAAGCTAGGGTTGACGGCTTGCAGAAACGGCGGTGTTGTTGAGGTTTTTGAGCCATGATGGCCGACTTTTAAAACCGTGCTGGGAGAAACTCCCTCAGTTAACAGCTCGGCCTCCCCGCTCGCTTCCAAATCACCGGTAATCAGAAAACTATGGTGCCCATAACTGACTCTGATTACGCTCGAAACCTCGTTGCCGGCAGCCTGCTCAGCATTTTGCGCACTCGAACCGGCGGTATGGATAATAGTAAATAAGACCCCGTCAAGCGCAAATGCCTGCCCGGTATAAGTAGGAATCACGGCCGCCCCCTGCCGGCTGCGCAGCAAAGCCTGTACCGGCGGGGAATATGCCTCGCGCGCCAGCATAATGTTATTTACTTTAATATTTGCAGCAACGCCGGCGGCGCCGCCGGCATGGTCCTGATGGCCGTGCGTCAAAATAAGATAGTCGATAACTGTCACGCCATAGTGCTTCAGGTAAGGGGCGACAACCCGTTCGCCGATATCAAAAGCAGCGCTGTTGTAGCTGCCGCCGGTATCGATTAAAACAGCCCGGCCGTGCGGGGTGATTACCAGGGTCGAATCGCCCTGGCCGACATCAATAAAATGGACGGTTAAGGGATTGGGCAGCCAGTTGGCTGCCAGCAAGATCACGCCAGCCAAAACGACTGTCAGCGCACATGATTTCGGCCACCGTCCAAGCAGCTGCCCAGGTCCCGGCAAAGCCAGCGGACGCCAGCCGTACAGCCAGGCCAGGCCAAAATAATACACGGCACCTGCACCCAGACCTCCCGCCGGTATGTATACAGAACTATAAGGCACTGCAGCCAGCAGCGCAGTCAGCTGGGTAATGCCGCCAATCAGGAGACTGCAAATCACAAACAGGGGAGCGCCGATTGCCGGCATAACCGTATAGAGCATTACGCCCGCCAGCCCTAGTATAATTAGCAGTTCAACCCCTGGCAGAACGATTATGTTGGCCAGAAACGAAATTAATGAAAAGTTGTTAAAGTACCAGGCAATGAAGGGCAATACGCTAAGCTGGGCACTTACGGTCACCGCCAGCGGCCCGGCCAGCCAGGAGGGCATTTTCGCCAAGGCCGTTAATGTCTGCGGATATAAAAATACCAGGCCGGCTGTTGCCCCCAGTGACAATTGAAAACTAATGTCGTATACTAAGAGCGGCTGCCAGACAAGCATTGCCAAGGCAGTAACCGCCAACGCCGCCGGCGCATAATTTTCCCGGTTCAGCATCCCTGCGGCTAGACTAATAAACCCCATGGCTGCTGACCGGATTACCGGCGGTGTCAGGCCGCTCATGACAGCATACACAGTAATTGCAATTGCGGCCAGTGCAGTGCTTGGCCATACTCCTAAATGCAGGCGAGTGCCAAGCCAGCGCATCAATCCTGCTACCAGCGCAATATGGGCGCCGGACACCGATAATATGTGAATTAATCCGGTTGTGGCAAAGTCGTCAAGAACATTTCCGCTGATATTCTGATAGCCGCCAAACAGCACAGCTGTCAGCACGCCGGCATCATTTGCCGGCATTACTTTTTGCATTGCCTGAACAACTCCGGCTTGCCAGTTAACCAGCTGCTCACGCCAATAATAGGTCGCAGGCGCATAAACGATTTTCAAGTCTTTGGCCTGAGCGGCTAAGCGGGCCGTGATATTTTGCCGTTTCAGGGCCGTGGTTACATCAATTTGACCTGGATTATTATAGCCATGCAGTTCAAGGACTTTACCATATACCACAATCCTGTTGCCGTAAGCAGCAGGTTTCGTGCTGTCTTTATAAAGAATATACAGTTGGACTTTGCCGCTCGCTGGTGCCGCCGTCAGCCGTTCCGGCTTTACGGTCTCTACTCTTACCAGATATTTTACTTGCCGGCCTTCAGGAGCTTCCTTTATTTCCGGCACTTCGTCCACTATGCCTGCCATAGTGATTGTCCGGCCGGCATAACGGCTAATATCATCGGCCGGCAGCACCAGGCCCTGACTGTGATGCAGCATACCGGCAATGAGAAACAAGCCGATTACCGGCCAAAAATGATATGGCAATTGTTCCTTGCGCCTTACCTGCCGTAAAGCTGACAACACCAGCACTGCAGCCAGAACCGCCAGCGTAGGGATATGCCAGTTATGGCTGCCTGCCAGCCAAATACCGGCAGCAAAAGCCGCGCTGGCATAGATAATGCAGTTAGCATAATTCATAGTTACAGCGTAACTTTATCTTTAAACTGCTTATATTTAGCCTCACCAATCCCGGGCACCTTCTTTAGCTCGGCAATATCCCGGAACGGTCCATTGGCAGTACGATATTCAATAATGCGTTCCGCCAGCGCCGGCCCAATTCCCGGCAGTTTATCCAGTTCTGCCTGCGATGCCGTATTGATATTTATCTGATCAGCGGTATTGGCGGTGCCTGTTTTACCGGCAGGTGCAGCCGCGGTAGCTGCTGCCGCAGCCAGGTAGGGAACATTGATTTGCATTTCATCTTTAATAAGCATCGCCAGGTTAATTCTGGCAGCATCGGCTCCGGGGGCAAACCCGCCGGCCAGGTTAACGGCATCAACAACACGACTTCCCTGGGAAAGCTTATATACTCCGGGTTTATTTACACCACCGCTGATATAGATTACAATTTCACTATCAGCTCCGTTTTGTGCGGTTGCAGAGGTATTTTCCGCCGGCGCAGGAACAGTGCCCGGGTTTAAGCTTCTGCTGTCATCATTTTTTTGTATAAAACCATATAAACTATAGGCCAGAATGATGCAGGCCAGCCCAATAATAATGATTAGCTTTTTCTGCCAAAATCCCATAAGCATGCACCTCTTGCACTTTTTGCATATTATTTCAACATTTGGCAGCATCTTCCTGCATATTTTTCAATATTTTGGTAACTAATTTTACATATATCCCCATTGACATTATTTGTCCTATTGATTAGCATAAAATTGAATAAGATAAACAGGAGATTTACCATGACAGAATTAACCAGTATCGATGTTGGGCGTGCGGCTCTGAGAATGGCGATCAGCGAAACACGGCAGGATGAGCAGGAAACCCGGCAATTGCTTGCCAGACGGTCCATTCAATCGGTGGCGGTAGATTTTGGCGGCGAATATATTCCTTCCGTCAAAAAAATAATTGAAAGAGCGGTTGTAGCCGCACAGCGCCAAAATCTGGTGCCCGGCAATCACGTAGGCGAAGGCGCGGTTGCCGGTGCGGTTCGCAATGCACTGGAACAAATTTCAGCCAAGGCGGTAGGTCTTAATGTCGGCGGAAAAATCGGTATTGCCCGGTATGGCGAACACCTTTGTGTGGCCGTATATTTTGGCGTGGGTGTATTAAATCTTAACGAAGTGGCTGTAGGGCTGGCCCACCGCTCCCTGCCGCTAAACGGCTAGCGTTAGCAAACGTAAAGTACCGGCTAAACCGGTACTCTTTTCTTTTTCCACTAGGTATTGGACATGATAAAGCGGGAGCACACTAAGTGCTCCCGCTGTAACGAATCTAGATACGGGTTAGTAATTGCGCCAGAACTTTGTATTTGGCCTCGCGCAATGCCTGGTCATAATCAACAATATACCACTCACCGTCGATTTTCTCCAAACCAACTGGTTTGATTATCAAATTGAGTGAATTTTGCTCTTGTTGCAAGGTTGCGACAGCCGCAGCATAATTTCCCTGTTGGGCAACCAGTTTGACCGATAATAAATTCGAACTCTTAATCGTTGTGCTGCTTTGACCTGTTACAAATTTTAATACCGTCTTCGTGTCACTGGCAGAAGTAGGCGATACATAGAGTGCAGCTT
>JAEZQV010000127.1 GCA_023441125.1 Bacillota bacterium | reverse complement strand
CTTTTACCTTAGCCATAATAGAGCGCTACAGTTTGGCATTGTCAGTCCCGGCACCATAGATTGCTGCCATAAGGATTCCCGGTACATTGATGCCGCGACGGGCAAATAATTCCGGGTACAGTTCAATTTTCACACCGGTAATCTCACCTTTTGCCAACTCATGTGCTATCCGGGCCGTATTGGTGGGAGAGCCAACCGCCTGGCTGCTGCCGCCGACAACAGCGTCCCCAAACGGCTTCACTATTGAATTAGCCTTCAAAGCTAATTTCTGTGCTTCTGCCGTGGCTTCGGCGATTGTCGCTTTGATTTGCGCTGCTTCCTTATCCTTTACTTTCTTGGAAACATAATCTTCTACAGACTCATTGGTTCTAAAGAAAGGTTCCATATATTTAATAACAGTAGGAACTATATGTTTAGCAGATTCAGGATGTACGGCCGCCGCCATGGCAATCATTACGTCCACCGGCACGTTTATCGGTACAGAGGTTTTTACTGCAAGCTTTGCGGCCAAATTACCATTCAGAATTGCGCCGCCAATATGCGTTGCGCACAGACCGGGAACCATAACCCTTGGCGTACAAGGAACTGCTACTGTCGGCGACAATGCAAGCACGATGGCTTTGCCGACCTGTTCCGGCGTCCCGCCAAGCATTTCAGCCATTACCGCTGCCGTAGCCGCCGATCCGGCCCCAAATCCCTCCAGATTGCAGCCAGTGCTTGTTTTGCCCACCCGGAAGATGGTGCCCACTTTTAATAGGAGAGCGGTTAGACATGCGACCGTCTCTTTATTATCAATCGTTTCAAGCATGGCCCGGACTAACCCGGAATAGGGGCAGGAATCCCCAGTCCCGGCACAGGGCTGCAGCCCCACACAATGATTGCCCACCTGCGCTGCCAGCGTATAGGCCAGCGCACTGTTGATAAAGGGGTCTTCGTTTAACTTTATCTCTCCATCGGTAAGTTCTTGCCCCACATGCCCGAGGAGAAAGCTCTCGCCACTTGTGGCGCCTATTTCCACGGCATACATGTTGTGGCTGAATGCCGACAGGATGGCTGACAATACTTCTTCCCTGGTCATTTTATTTACTTCAACTGCTTCAGCGAGTACAACCTCACTGACATGCGTACCAAACTCACTAGCTAAGTCGATACATTGCCCGATGGTTAACCCACCGATTGGATAGCCTTTTTGCCGGGCTGAATCGATCAAATTTTCCATATTGTCCCCCTCATACCTTCGCTAGCATTTTATAAAAACCGGCTTAGTGCGCTTGCTGCCCGTAATTACAAGTACCAAGCGCACACCGGCTCAGTAACGCCCCTAGTTCGGTACCTGCGCTTTATTTCTCACTGTAACCCCGGCTAGTTCTTCGTTTAGCATTATGACCGCAGATATGTCTTTTTTACCAAGCCCTTTCGCTTTAGCCATTTCATAGATCTGCTGAGCGAAATTAGTCATAGCTAATGGCGTACCCAGTTCTTTTGCAGTCTGCACGGCCATCTCCAGGTCTTTGTATTGCAGATTGACTGTGAAGCCCGGCTCAAAATTACCTTTAAGAATAAAGTTGGGCAATTTTGTTTCTAATGCGTAACTGCGACCGGAACTGCTGCTAATAATCTCGAATAGCACTTCAGGATCAATCCCGGCTTTCACGCCCAGCGTCATCGCTTCGGCTACAGCTACCATATTTACGCCCAAAAGCAGATTGTTAATCAGTTTGACTGCATCGCCTGAACCAACTGCGCCTACATGAGAAATTTTTTTGCCAATCACTTGCAATATTTCTTGACAGCGCGCTATAACTTCCTTTTTGCCGCCTACCATAATCGTGAGGGTACCGGCTGCCGCTCCGGCTACACCGCCGCTTACCGGCGCGTCAAGGTACTCCACACCTTTAGCAGCCGCAAGTGTAGCCATCCTTTTAGTATGAGTTGGGGTAACGCTGCTCAAGTCAACAAAAATCTGGCCTTGATGACTTCCTGCCAAAAGCCCGTTTTTACCACTAACCACTTCTTCAACAATTGCCCCATTAGGCAGTGAGAATAAAACAACCTCACTGCAGGCTGCGACTTCATCCGGCGTAGCTGCGATTTTCGCCCCCTGGCTTTTCATTTCTGCAACAGAAGCTGCACTTACATCGTATACGGTTAAGGAATATCCTGCTTTTAAAATATTAGTGGCCATTGGCCGCCCCATCGCACCCAATCCAATAAATCCGACTTTTATCATAAGGTACCCCCGTTAATTTTCATTAGCATCTCAATTAGCGCAGTCCGTCTTCACACTTTGCCTCTTCTTTTTTCAAACCGCCAACCCGTGCCAGCGGCCGGCCGCCACTTGTAACAACAACGGCTAATGCAATTTCGTTAGCACGCGGCCCGTCGGAAACCCGGACCTCCATTGCATCAAAGTGGCTGCGTACAAAAGCTGCATCTTTAAAACCAAGCGGCACATCCAGAGCGGTACCAATGCCGCCGACTTTTTTGGCTGAGGGAATCAGGGCTTTGCCGCCACCAATATTGCCACGCATCGGGGTACCCAGCTTAGGATGCATCAGCGCCGCAGCATGCTCTAATTCACCGTTTTCACCGACAATAACACCTTTCCCATAGCTTTCAACTTCGTGCGGAGCAATCCCTAATGCGGCAACTGCTCTCTTGGTAAGCATGTCGCCAAGCTCAACGCTGGCATCGATAAGCGGTGTCAAATCTTCAACATATTTACCGGCAAAGGGGTTTTCAATAACGGCAATCGCCGCCGCCTTGCGTAGCGGTTTTTCCAAAGGCTGACCCATTTCTATGTTTACTTCCTCTACACTCGTCACAATCTTGCGGATTTTCATTGTAAAACCTCCCGTATTTTTCATCTTTTTAAGAATTGCTTTATTGCTTGCAAAATTATGTTTACATTACGGTTACGTTACGTTCAGCCGGCGGTGTGTTGCGGCTTTTGGCAAACATAATTTCACCATCGATCAGCACCATGGCGATACCCAACAAATCACCTGCTTCAAGCGCTTCCAGCGCATTATTGCCAACTGACCCCATCGGCTTATCGGCAATAACCAAATCGGCCTCCTTGCCGACTGCGATCATCCCGGTATTCAAACCGAAAGTTTTCGCAGTATTGCCTGTTGCCATTGCAATTGCCTCAGCCGCCGGCACTCCGGACATACTGGCAACCTGAGCTATATTTCTTAAAATGCCAAGCGGAATGACGCCGGTGCCGGAAGGCGCATCATTACCAAAAATTATCCGGTTTAATTGTTTTTTGGCAGCAAGTTTTTTTATCACTCTATCAGCCGCTTTGATATTGCCGCATTGAACAATTTCCAGAGTAAGATTGGTTTCGTTGACGAGCTTATCGATTTCTGCGGGGGAAACTGCAGTAGGCCCGCCATTTATATGGGAAACAACATCAGGATTGACCGCAATAACATCAGCAGCTGTTACCGTTGAGCTTCCGGGAATAGATGTCCCGCCGGTGTGCATGGCCACTTTCATGCCGTGTTTTTTAGCCAATTTAACCATCGGCGCAGCCTCTTCCGGCTTTTTGATTGCTCCCAGTCCAACTTCACCGACAAGCCAAACGCCGGCTGCTGCCATTTCACTGAAATCGGCTTCAGTAAGGCCTTTTTCCAGGATGACAGCGCCACCATGGAATTTAACGCCAGCCGGTTTCGCGTTATCAAATGATTTATGGGCCAAAATCGCTAGCGCTTTTACTCCTGCCGGATCTTTCGGCCTGCCAGGGGTATGGCATTCGCCGGCTGAAATCATGCTCGTTACGCCGCCATGTAAAGCACTGCCAATAAAATCAAGCATTTTTTGCCGCGGCGTAAAATCACCAATAACAGGATGAACGTGTGAGTCAATAAAACCAGGCATTACTGCCATGCCGCCGACATCAATTTTTTTGACGTCTTTTTCAG
>JAEZQV010000079.1 GCA_023441125.1 Bacillota bacterium | reverse complement strand
GAAGAAGGCGATATTGCCGGAAAGTGGGCTGCCCGTTACGGACAGGGACAGCTGCAGCAGCAGGAACGGACTATTGCAGTAGAGCCGGGAGCAGGGATTCGTTCGGTAGTACCCCAGCAGATTGCCGTTACTGCTGAAATGCCTACCGTCCGGCTGTTTATGCGCGTGACCCAGCCACAGCAGAAAATAACCATTGCCATTACGTCAGGCGATGAAAAAATAATGGAGCGGCGCCTGCCAATTGCCAAGCCGGGGGAAATGATTGTAATTGATATACCGGCAGATAAAATAAGAACAGCCGGTGAAAAGCTGCGTGTTCAAGTAAAAGAACAGGGTGGTGAAAAATAATGGCGGCCATTAAGCGAAAACTGAGTTGTATTGTTTGTCCCATGAGTTGTGTGGGTGAGGTATTGCTGGAGGACGGAAAGTTTGCCGGTGTTACCGGCTTGACATGTCAGCGGGGGCGGGAGTATGCTCAAGAGGAAGTAACTTCTCCCAAACGCATGCTCACAACAACGGTACGCGTCACCGGTGGAGAGCTGGCCTTGCTGCCTGTGGTATCGCGCACCGCTTTGCCGAAGAATAAAATTTTTGCCAGTGCCCGTTGTTTATCCGGCGTTGCCGTTAAAGCGCCCGTACGGGAAGGTGATGTTATCTATGCTGATATTCTGGGGTTAGGCGTAGATATTATTGCTGCCCGTGATGTAGAAGCCAGTTAAGAAATCTTTTTTACGGGAGGCCGTAGTATGCATACCTTTGATTTGCAGGCTCACCGCGGCGGAAGAATGGTTTGGCCCGAAAATACACTGGCCGCTTTTGAATATGCCATCCGGCTGGGTGTGTCTACCTTAGAATTGGATATGCATGTTACGGCTGACAATATAGTGGTAATCAGTCATAATCCGGTATTATCCTGGTATTTGGCCCGCGATGAGCAGGGCCAATGGATAAAACCGGGTTATGAGCCTGTTATTTATGCGATGCCATTTGCTGAAGTTCGCCGGTATAATGTTGGCCGGGTCAATCCGGTCTGCACAGAATATTGGAAGCAGTATGGCCAATATCAGCAGGCGGTGGATCAGGAGCTAATTCCCACTTTGGCGGAAGTATTTTCCTTAGTGCAGCAGTACGGAGCTGATTCTATCCGGTTTAACATCGAAACAAAATGTTATCCTGATCATCCGGAGTGGAGTCCCTTGCCTGACGAATTCTGCCGGTCTGTTTTGGCTGTGGTTGATGAGTTTGATATGCAGGAACGGGTGATGGTACAGTCCTTTGACTGGCGCACCTTGGCGGCAATGAAAAAGCTTAATCATAGTATCCCCTGTGTGGCGCTTACCGACGATGAATGCCGGCAGACTGACTCTACCGGGCTGTCACCCTGGCTGGCGGGGTTAAATCTGGCCGACTATAGCGATAATATAGTGGCTGCTGCGAAAGCTGCAGGGGCGGATATTCTTTCTCCTCACTACCAGGATGTAAATGATAAAGTGATGGCGGAGGCTCAGGCCATACATATGCCTGTCATCCCATGGACAGTCAATAACCGGCACGATATGAATGAATTAATTAGTCTTGGCGTTGCCGGTCTGATTTCCGATCATCCGGCGCTATTGCGTGAGGTAATGGCAGAAAGGAATATGCCCCTGCCACCTGCTTATGTACTGAAAAAGTATTAGGTGCATATACTAAAATTTATAATGAAGCAGGAGTTTTTCCATAGCTAGCGAAGAATAGTAAGTGGTAAGTATTGTTATTTTTACCGTGGGACATATTTTGTACCGGTGGGACGCGGTAAACCCCGAAGGAGAATGTACATTGAAAGATGTCGCACGGCTGCATCGTAAGATAGCGCCAGAACTGATTACAATTGTTGAAGACCGTTACAATATTTTGCGACATATTCAGTTCTCCCAGCCTGTTGGCCGGCGGGCGCTTGCTGTTATGCTCGACATGGGCGAGAGAGTCATCCGCGCTCAGGTGGAATTTTTGAAAAATGCCTCTCTTGTGGATTTTACACCTTTAGGGATGACCATTACCAGAGAGGGAACAGCTATATTAGCTGATTTGGCCGAATATATCCGCCTTATGCACGGACTTACCGACCTGGAAGAGGAACTGGCAAGCAAGCTGAAGCTGAAGCGAGTCGTTATTATTCCCGGTGACAGTGAAGAAGATCAGGCGGCCCGGCGTGAGCTAGGCAGAGCGGCAGCCGGAGTATTGGGCCAATATTTGGGAAATAATATGACCATTGCTGTCAGCGGTGGTTCTACTATGGCGGTCGTGGCAGAAGCTGTTCAGTCCTCTGCAGCAGCGGTTACCGTTGTTCCTGCCCGCGGCGGACTGGGGGAAGAGGTCGAGTATCAGGCTAATACGGTAGCCTCTGTTATGGCAGCTAAGTTAGGTGGTAAATACCGGATGCTGCATATACCGGACGGCCTGAGCGAAAAGTCACTGGAAGTTATCCTGGAAAATGACAGCAATATGCGTATGGTTGCCGATATGATCAGACATGCCGATATTCTCATTCATGGAATCGGTCAGGCCCAGCAAATGGCGGTCCGCAGAAATATGTCCGAGGCTGCTGTGGCCGAGATACTAGCCACCGGAGCTGTTGGTGAAGCACTGGGGCATTACTGCAGTCTGCAGGGTGAAATTGTTTATGTTACCAATAGTGTGGGGTTACGTCTGGATGAACTGGAGCAAATTGGACTGGTTGTGGCAGTGGCAGGCGGACGCGACAAAGCAGAAGCCATTGTGGCCGTAACCAGTGCCGGCGGTCAATCGGTGTTAGTCACTGATGAGGCGGCGGCCAGGAGCATCCGGGCTATTATAAACCAATCATAATTTTGAGGAGGAATTCATAAATGGCAACTAAAGTTGGTATTAACGGATTTGGCCGTATTGGCCGCAATGTTTTTCGGGCGGCTCTTGGCAACCCGGAAGTGGAAATTGTAGCGGTTAATGATTTGACTGATGCAAAAACTTTGGCTCACTTGCTGAAATATGACTCGATACATGGCACGCTTAATGCTGAAGTAAAAGCCCAGGACGGCAATATTGTTGTTAACGGCAAAACAATCAAGGTTCTTGCTGAGCGCGAACCTGCTAATCTTCCCTGGAGTGCTCTGGGAGTGGAAGTTGTGGTTGAATCAACCGGACGTTTTACTGATGGCGATAAAGCTGCTGCCCATCTTAAAGCAGGTGCAAAAAAAGTGATTATCTCCGCTCCTGCTAAAGGCGAAGATATTACAATTGTTATGGGTGTTAATCACGATAAATATGATGCTGCCAAACACAACGTCATTTCCAATGCTTCTTGCACGACAAACTGCCTGGCGCCTTTTGCCAAAGTACTGCATGAGAATTTCGGCATTAAACGCGGTTTGATGACGACTGTCCATTCTTACACAAATGATCAGCAGATCCTTGATCTGCCTCATAGTGATCTGCGCCGTGCCCGCGCAGCCGCTATGTCTATCATCCCTACCACTACCGGTGCTGCTAAAGCAGTATCGCTCGTATTGCCTGAGCTGAAAGGCAAGCTGAATGGTTTTGCTATGCGCGTGCCTACACCAAATGTTTCGATTACCGACCTGGTAGTGGAACTGGACAAAGCAGCAACGGCGGAAGAAATCAATGCCGCTTTGAAAAAAGCTGCTGAAGGCGACCTGAAAGGCATTATGGATTATTCCGATGAGCCTTTGGTCTCGCGCGATTACAACGGCAATCCCCACAGCTCGATAGTTGATGGCTTGTCCACCATGGTTGTGGAAGGCTCGATGGCAAAAGTTGTATCCTGGTATGATAATGAATGGGGTTATTCCAACCGCGTAGTTGACTTGATCCGCTTTATTGCCGGTAAAGGTCTATAATTCATAAAGACGGTTTAGAGCATTAACATATGAGATTGCCACAACGCTTCACAAGGAAGTGCGGCAATCTCATATTGTCGTTCTCTCCATCTCGTGTTTGATAAGGAGGCAGGCGTAGTGAATAAAAAAACCATCTGCGACGTCAATGTAGCCGGTAAAAAGGTTTTCGTTCGTGTAGACTATAATGTTCCCATGGATAAGAATGGTCAAATCACCGATGATACCCGTATCCGGGCAACTTTGCCGACGCTGAAATATTTGCTGGAACAAGGGGCAGCCGTCATTCTTGCCAGTCATCTGGGACGCCCCAAGGGTGCTCCGGTTGCTGAGTTTTCCCTTGCTCCCATTGGCCGCAAACTGGCGGAGTTAATTGGACGTGAAGTGGCGTTTTCACCAGAATGCATCGGTCCTGCAGCACATTCCATGGCGAAAGCTTTGCAGCCAGGACAGATTCTGCTGCTGGAAAATCTGCGGTTTCATAAAGAAGAAGAAAAAAATGACAGTGCTTTCGCCGGTGAGCTTGCCGGTCTTGCCGATATAGCCGTAAATGATGCTTTTGGTGTATCTCACCGTGCTCATGCCTCAGTAGAAGGAATTACCCGCTTTATTCCAACAGTAGCCGGATTTCTGATGGAAAAGGAAATATCCTTTGTCGGCGGTGCGGTTGCTAATGCTGCCAGGCCGTTTGTTGCGATTATTGGCGGCGCAAAAGTAAGTGATAAAATCGGCGTCATTGAAAATCTGCTGCAAAAAGTGGATATATTGATCATTGGCGGCGGAATGGCTAATACTTTTATTGCTGCCAGCGGCCATAGTACGGGAAAATCCCTGGTAGAGACAGATAACCTTGATTTAGCAAGGACACTGAT
>JAEZQV010000045.1 GCA_023441125.1 Bacillota bacterium | reverse complement strand
AGACTGGGTTGACTGGGCACCAGCGGCTTGGCAATTAAATCACCGACAAACTCGCCAATCTCATAGCAGGCGCCAATACTAACCCCTAGTAAAATTACCAAAAGGCAGCTAAAGGTACGGCTCATCGCCGGCTGCAGCCATCGGCAAAGCAAAGTATAGGCAAATAGAGCAAAGGCATAGCTGCCAACAATGTGTTGAATCTTATCAAAAATTACCGAAGTAACGTATAGGTTAAAAAACAGTCCTAGCAGACTATCGCTAAAAACAACCGCCATTACCAATACCCGTATGTAATGGTTCAGTGCCAGGTTATATTTGATTTCCAGAAAAGTATATCCCGTCCAGACACACGCTTTTACTGCAATATTCCAGGCATAGTCATGACGCCCCTGCAGGCTCAGTCCAAGGATTAATCCTATAAGAGCCGCCAGGAAAATGCCTGTTAGGATCAGCGTAATTTTTCTTTGATTAGTCAAATTTAATTACCTCCAGGCATCATTATTATTGTCCGGTCTTATAGACAATAAACAAATCTATATTTTCCAAGCAGCCTATTTCATTTTCGGGAACAATATGGTACAATAAAACTAATTATTAACGGATAATTAGTTTTATTAAGGAGGTTGCTCCAATGCGAGTTATCGTGAGTAAGGATTTTTTTCTCAGCCAGACTCTTCCCATAAAAAAAACCGATCGTATAGCCATATCTGCCTACGGCGGTGATCTGTCCGGAACCAGTTTGGGCAGCGCCGAGAATTTTCGGATACCGGCTCATGTTTTTGAGCCGGGGCAAGTAATTCTTTCACCCCTGGAATGGCACAATCTGCTCGCCCGAGTCCAAAACTGGCCTGCTAACCTTGGAATTATTAATCTTTGAATGCCTGGCGGCCGCTAAAACAGCCTACCAAGACATACTAACAGCTAGCTGAATTAGAAAAAGCGAGAACGGCTTGCTCAGCTGCTTCTCGCTTTTAACTATTTAGGCACTACGCGAATGGCCGCTTCACCAGCCACAGGACAGGCATTTTCACACGAACCGCAGCCCACACACTTATCCGCCAGCACGCGAGGCCGGTGGTGCTCATCCCCGTCGATAGCCAGCACCGGACATTGTTCACCGCAGATAAAACACAGCTTATTTTCCTGCCACGCTATACAACGCGGCTTAGCAAGGAGGGCCGTACCCATTTTTACCCTTTCCGGCGGCAGTTGCATAATAGCACCGGTCGGGCAGACCGCCTGGCAGGCCATACATAAATCACAGCGGTTTTGCCGCGGGATGATATAGGGAGTTTCAAAATAGGCCAGGCCGTCGGTAAACGGGGCAGGACGCAGCGCTTTGCTGGGACATACCTGAATACACCGGCCGCAGCGATTGCATACAGCGCCAAACTGCGATTCCGGCAACGCGCCGGGAGGCCGGAGAAGCTTGCGCGCTGCGGCGGCAGTTTCCTGCCAGAAAACCGCGGCCATAACTGCCGTGAAAGCCGTCTTGAAAAAACGGCGCCGCGACTTTTGCCGGTTCGTCAGTGAACTGTGCCGGAGCATGACCTGCTGATTTTTCCCGCTGCCAGAGCGCAGTTGCCAGCGAATAGCCTTGGACGGACAAACACTGCGGCAGCCCCCGCACACCAAACATGGTTCCTTTGCCCGCCCGGGCTCTCCCGGCGCGGCACCTACCGGGCATGTCTGCAAACAAAGCTTACAGTGCGAGCATTTTTCATCCGTGCTATAACCGCCGAAACGAAACCGGGCCACCCAGGACAGCAGAACCCCTGTCGGGCACAGCACGCTGCACCATATACGGGACAATAGCAGCGTGGCGGCCGCCAGGCCAAACAGCAGCCAGGGAACAGCGCCCTGGAAGATTCGCACAAGCTCATGGCTGAGAAGCGCCAAAGGAGTTAAAAAGAAAGTCCAGTTTGACCCCAGCGCAAATACCAGTACCAGCACCAGCAGCCAGTAATAGCGAATGGGTTTCGTCCGCTGCAAAACCCTGGTCCGGAATACCGCCGTACTTTTTAAAATTATCCGGCCGGCTTTATCCGTCAGGCTGAGAAAGGCGCCCAGCGGACACAGCCAGCCGCAAAATATCCTGCCCCACAGCAAGGTCATCACGATGGTAGTTAGCGGCAGCCAGCCCCAGCCGGGCACGTCACCTTGCCAGCGCAGCCGGCTCAGCAGCAACCAGGGATCTAGGCGGGAAACCCATTGCAAGACAAGGCTTTCCCACTCCAAAGGGTAGGATAAACGGACAATCAGAACCAGAAAAAGAAGCAACGAAAACCCTTGCAGCATTTGCCGCTTAAAAGCCAACCTTGGATACTTCATTACTCAAACCTTCATAACTGTCAGTTTCTGCAGCTCCAGCGTACCTATACCCAATTGCGCGGCCGCCGCTATATAAGGAATTTCTGCAGGTTTTACGCCGAACAATGTGGCAGCATACGCATCGACCGCAACAGCATCGACGCCAAAAATCACCTGGTTCCATTCCCGGATAGGCCCCGGCCCGCCAGGTCCGTTATCGGTAATGCCTCTGGTAGCGTCCACTATAGTGAGGTGCGGTTTGTGAAAACCGGCCAATTCGGCAATTCCCTGCGTAAGGTCTGTCCGGTGGAAATAGCCGCGGTCCCAGACCAAGCCCATCATATTCTTCATACCCAGCGTCAGTTTAGTGGCATTATGATGTTTTAAAATGGGAAAGTTGATAAAAACATCCGCTGCCAGCACGTCCTTGGAAAATAAAGCATTTTTCAGGATGTTACCGCCGATATCAACCTCCTGGAAGAACTTCTTTTCATTGATGGCAAAGGCCTTGCCGCCGGCAGCTTCTACAGCCGCCTTTATGCCGCTGTTATGCAGACATACCGGCGGACTGCTAAACGGGTAATCGATTACTTTAACTTCTTTCGCGCCGGCCGCCATACACTGCTTTACAACAGCAGCCACCAAAAACGGATTAGTCGTAGCCGCTTCCTCCGGGGTTCTGGGAACGCTGAAATTCGGCTTAATAACCACGGTAGCGCCGTTATGAACCAAAGCAGCTATACCGCCTAGAGCGTTAAAGCCTTTCTCGATCAGCCCATCGGGCTCCGTGCCTTCGGCCACAATAATTTTGCCGCGATCGTAGCCGCTTACGGCCGGAGACGGCGAGGCCGCCGGGCTGTTTTGTCTCTCAGTGGTATTGCCGGAGAATGTAAGCCCGCAGCCGGCTATGCCCAACGATAATAAGCCATAGCCAACCCCACTGATAAACTGACGCCTGTTCATTGGTAAGCCAGCTCCTTTTACCAAGATTTTACCCTTCATTTCGGCTTTGCCGGGAAGAATGCGCAATCCGGGCCCAGTTAGCATTAATAACGGCCGCAATTTTCTTTTTGCCTTTGATATCCAAATGCAGTCCGTCAACAGCCAGCTTTGTTGGCAGGATACCGGAAGCATATTCCATTTCCTTAGCCACGTCAATATGCTCCTGCGTACGAATGAAATCATTAACCAGCTGCATTTGCTCCCGCCAATCGGGAGCCGTTTCCTCATTAAAAATTCTTTTGATATTATCGGGATTAATGGGCGGCAAAGTCAAAAAGACCGGCTCAATACCGTTGGCAAGACATTTTTCCTTCAGTACCTTTAAATCGTCAATAACGCTCTGGGCCGTTACACCGCCGCGCAGGCTGTTGGTACCGGCCAGAATCAACAGGTATTGGGGCTTAAAGGGCAAAACATCCCGTTCAAATCGTTCGACCAAGGTCTGGCTGGTATCGCCGCTTTTCCCCAGATTGATCGTCGGGAAGTCCAGGTAATGCTGGTAGCTGTACTCCCAGTCCGCCGGCGAATAGGAAACGCCGCCGCCGCCGTGAGTTATACTGTCGCCAAATGTCGCCAATGCCATATGACTTTGAGGATTTGCGCCAAATTCACCGGCATCCGAGTATACACCGACTGGATTTCCCGCCTGATCCAGGCCTCTTACCCGCCAATAAAGAGGTTTTTCCGCGATCCTGGGAGTTTCGTCATAATAGTCGAAGCCTTCGGCCACAGCAGCATCAATACGGTGAATAGACGGAGCAATGCCATTGGGATTCTCCGGCAGCTCATCCAGAATCTCAATCTCATACTTGTCCGCGCCGGCAACAGGAATCCAGGAATATACCGGGTACAGCAGCGTAACGCCTGTTCTCTGATTGAAAATTGAGGTTGGTGTCGGTTTTTCGAGGGCGGCGACTTGCCTGCTGATAGCTACTTTCTCGGCCTCAGAAAAAGGCCCTATCGGCTCGCCGTCAATATCCAGGCCGCGAACCTGCCAGTAGAAATACTCACCGGCAAAATCCCGAGATAAATCTGCATTAAAGCCATTCACATAGATTTGATTCGTTGTAAAAAACGGAACTGGCCGGAGGCTGTTCTTGTCTGTACTTACGGGATTTTCAGCAAATAATCGAATTTCATAGGCTACCGCGCCTTCTACTTTCGACCAGGTTAGTACCGGTTTTACCGAAGCAGGCGACTGCTGCGAAAAATGCACCGTTGGCACCGGTCTAGCCGGTCGCGCCCGTACCTGGCCGGAACTTTGCACAGGTGTCTTTCCCTGACTGCTATCGGCCATTTTTTCCGGCCAGCCTGTTGCGAGAATAAAGCCTCCGGCCAAGGCCAGCAATGAAAAACACAGTATGAAACTGATCAGCGGATTACGTCTCCGTACTCTTCTGCTTCTCAATTTTCCGCCTCCTTTCACAAACAGCCGGGAAGTTATATCCGCTTCTCCGGTTCCAAAGACATAAATACCCCCTTGTACACCAGCCTCACAAGGGCGGCTTTGGCTGTTTTTACTCACTACTTGCTCCTAATGTATATTAACTGGCAAACATAAAAACACCATTAGCTCCAGATTAAAATCAGATTAGAAATCGGGACAGGTTCTTCCCAACTCAGGTAAAATATGCTTTCATATAATTAAGAATATCACCATGATGGCAACCAGGGAAAGGAAATCTGCGATGATAACCGAAGGAAAAAAAATATTAGTTGTGGAAGATGAATGGAAAATAGCCCGGTTCCTCCAACTGGAATTAGAACATGAAGGCTTCCAGACTGCCATCGAAGGCAATGGCCGCCGGGCTCTGGACAGGATTATGCAGGAAAATTTCGATCTGATTCTATTGGATCTCATGCTACCGGAGATGGATGGCAGGGAAGTTTGCCGCCGGGTACGGGAGTTGTCGGAAATCCCTATCATTATGGTAACCGCGAAGGATGACATTGAAGACAAAGTAACCGGTTTGGACTCCGGCGCCAACGATTATCTCACAAAACCCTTTGCTATTCCGGAACTGCTGGCCCGCATCCGCGCGGCGTTCCGCAAAACCAATGCCGGCAGCCGGCAGCCGGGAGAAACTAAGTCAGGGGTAAAAAACTTGCAACTGTATCCTAACCGTTACGAGGTCCGGGTTGATGATCAGCTGGTAGAACTCACCAAAAAAGAATATGACCTTTTGGATTATCTCTTACGCAATAAGAATCTGGTCTTAAACCGGGAAAGTATCCTGCAAAATGTTTGGGGTTACGAATATGCAGGCGATACCAATGTCGTCGATGTTTATATCCGTTATTTGCGCAATAAACTGGATGAACGATTTGGCCAGAAATATATTTACACCATCCGGGGAGTGGGTTATGTGGTTAAAGATTAAACAACTGGGCTTACCGCTATCTGTCAAGCTGACCATCCTGTATGCGTTCATTCTCTCCTGCATTCTGTTGTTTACCAGTCTGATTACGGTAGCCGGTTTACATTATATGCTGTATATTCAGGCTGATAATACTTTCACCCGCAGTATCTACAGCGTTTCTCACTATCTCCAATCCAGAAACGATATCGATCAGCGCCTGCTGAAAAAAAATCTGTTCCCAACCGGGATCATTCTGCGCATTTTGGATGATCAAAACAATCTTTTGTTCGACAACGCGCCCACCGCGCTTGACACCCCCGAGCTGCCCAAAGAATTTACGCAGGATGTAAGCTCGCTGCTCCTGGCGCCGCTTAATAGAAAAACCCAGGTTCTCTGTGTTGACCGCCAATTCTTCTATTATTTTCAGCAAGTCCTCGTCAATGGCGGCCATTCTTATCAACTACATTTTATGAAACCCATGACAGAGCAAACCCATTTTCTCGTAGTACTCATGCAAATCTTGCTGGTAACTAACGCTATAGGCCTGTTGATCGCTATTGTATCCGGCATATTTATCAGCCGGAGAATTCTCCGCCCGCTGCGCGACATCACCAAGACCGCCAAGGAAATTGAAGTGAACGATCTCAGCAAACGTATTGAGACACCTGATGGCAATGATGAACTGCAAGAACTTGCCAAAACCTTCAACCACATGCTCAATCGGATTCAAACCGGCTTCGAGCAGCAGCGGCGCTTTGTTTCCGATGCTTCGCACGAACTGCGCACTCCTGTCACTGTCATCAGCGGCTATGCCAATATGCTGGACCGCTGGGGCAAGCAAGATGCAGCCGCTTTAGAGGAAGGAATTGGCGCTATCAAATCGGAAGCAGCCAATATGTATAAATTAATCGAAAAGTTGCTTTTTCTGGCGCGGACCGATCATAATAAGCAAATTGTGGCCAAAACAGCGGTAGAAATGGAACCTCTGATCGAAGAAATCAGTCAGGAAACCCGCCTGATAGCGCCTGATCATGAAATACGGCTCCTAAAAAATGATCCGGCCACCATCTATGCGGATGCCGCTTCTATCAAAGAGATGTTGCGCATCTTTATTGAAAATAGTATTAAATATACCCCCGGCGGGAAAACCATAAGTATTTCCTCGCACAAGGCCGCACGGCACCTGGAGATTTCCGTCCAGGATACCGGTATCGGTATTCCCGAAGCGGAACAGCCGAATATATTTGACCGTTTTTACCGGGTTGATAAGTCAAGAACGAAAGCAACCGGCGGCGGAACAGGCTTGGGCCTGTCTATTGCCCGCTGGATCGCCAATCAGCATGACAGTGTCATCCAGCTAGCCAGCAAGCCTGGAAACGGAACCAGGGTTACCGTCGTTATCCCGCTCTTGTCCCAATAACAGCAGCGTATAGCTTTGTAATCCGGGCAAAATAATGCAAAAAGGCTTTCAGGGTAACATCCTGAAAGCCTTTCCTTGTTGAATTGGTGCGGGAGAAGGGACTTGAACCCCCACGGTTACCCGCCAGATCCTAAGTCTGGTGCGTCTGCCAATTCCGCCACTCCCGCGTAAATAGATGGTGACCCACCCGCGACTCGAACGCGGGACACCCTGATTAAAAGTCAGGTGCTCTACCGACTGAGCTAGTGGGTCGTCTTCACAAGATAGAATTATACAAGATACATATAGGCTTGTCAATAATATTTTCCGGAAAAATCGTAAAGTCAAAAAGAGATAACCCGCCAATGCAGGTTATCTCTTTTTGTTAATGGTTTAAAACATATCGGCAAGGATAATTGTCTGCTCGCGGCCAGGGCCCACAGAAACGATCCCGATTTTAATATCAGCAACCTCGCTCAGGCGTTCAATATAACGGCGGGCATTAAGCGGCAGCTCATCATAGCTTCGTACATGGCTTGTCGGCTCCTCCCAGCCTGGCAGTTCCTCGTAGATCGGCTCAACCTGGGCAAGCACTTTAAGGCTGGCAGGGAATTCATTCAGGAGTTCGCCTTTATATTTGTAACCGGTGCAAATCTTGAGAGTCTTTAAGCCATCAAGAATATCCAGACGGGTAATTGCCATGTAGTCGATGCCACTCACATAACCGGCATAACGCACTACGCAGGCATCCATCCAGCCGCAACGGCGCGGACGTCCGGTGGTGGTGCCATATTCATGCCCCCGTTCCCGGATAGTGTCACC
>JAEZQV010000004.1 GCA_023441125.1 Bacillota bacterium | reverse complement strand
GGCGTGGACAATGCCAAGAATGGCCGATACGCTTACAAAATCATGGCCGTAGGTCCGGTAAGCCGCGAGCTGGGCCGCCGCCATTTTCTCCGCCGACAGGTGATATTCCGCTACCGTGATCCCGGTTACTCTGGCGGCGTGACCGGATATGGAAGGATTGCAGGGTACCCGGTCATACGGCTGACCGGCCCGCAAAGCGGCTACTCTTTCCTTCGGGGTCATGGCATCCTTATATTGTTTATTGTTCATCCTTCTGGCATCCTCCTTTGGCGATGTATGCCTGTTGTGCTTACCGGCAACCCGCAGGGCATATGACAATTTTCCGTTCCAGGTATTTAAAGACAGTATCAATCGTAATACTGAGTACGGCAATAACCACTGCGCCGGCAAATATCCACTCCACATTGTAGTTTTCCTGGCTTAACAGCAAAAACCAGCCTAAGCCCGAACTGGAGCCCATCATTTCCGCCGCGATCAGCAGGAAAAAAGAATAGCCTGCGCTTAGCCGCAAACCGGTAAAAATGGCAGGGCCTGCCGCCGGCAGCACGACTTTATAAAATAACGGCCAGCGCGTCAGGCCGAAGGACCGGGCCGCCTTAAGCAAATCGGCATCCATATGGCGGATGCCGGCCGCCGTATTAAACAGCACCGGCCAGATGCAAATCCAGGCAATGATGGCCAGCTTGGCCGCTTCGCCAATTCCCAGAAACAGTATGATTATATGAAATAAGATATAGGGATTGGCCTGCGCTGCCAGCTCAAACAACGGGTTTAATACCTTTTCCAGCTTGCTGAACCAGCCGCCCATAATGAATCCTAAGGGTATGCCGATGACTACCGCAACCGCCAGCCCGCCCAGAGAGCGCTGCAAACTAATGGCAATATGGGGCAGCAGCGTCCCGGCGGCGAGCAGCTTGCCGATGGCTGCCAGCACAGCCGAAAAAGGCGGAATAAACATGGGATTGACCAGGCCCAGCCGGGCCGCCAATTCCCAGATTAACAGAAAACTGACGCAGGCAATCCAGTTTGTAAACACGGTCTTCAGTATTTTCATACGATCCGCCCCTCTGCAGTTTAGGCTTGGTAGGCTAATCACCCGTAATGTAGTTCAGCGTAGCATCGTTCTTTTCCATAGATCCCGGCGGCATAGGATGATGATGGGCATGAGGAGCGGCAGGCTGAGGTGCACGCTCGGCGTTTAAACGGTTTATTTCGTAGCCGCCGGCAGCAATAATAGCAGCAAACAATAGTACAACAACCGCCGGAAAGTATTGATTAAACGTCTTCAACCAGGTTCTTTGCGGGCTGACAGGCAAAGCAGCGTCAAATATTGCCACCGTTTCCTGCCAGAAAAAGCTGGTTTTTTCTATATGGAGAATTACTTTATTAATAAAAGCTCCCAGCAAAATGATGAATACACCGCCGGCATACATCCGCGGCAATTGATACTGCATGGCGGAGGCATGCACCAGCCAGCCCAGGCCGGCTTTGGCGCCGAGCATTTCGGCGGCTATCAGCATAAACACAGCCATCTGTACGCCGATGCGTATGCCGGTGACAATGGTGGGCAGCGCACCGGGTAACAAGATATCGCGCAGGTAAACGACCCCGGACACATTCATCGACCGGGCCGTTTTCAGCAGCAGCGGGTCAACGGTGCGGACGCCGGTAATGGTATGAAATAAAATCGGCCAAAAGGCGACCAGGGCAATAATCATTAACTTCGCGGTTTCCCCAATGCCGAAAAAGAGCATAAAGACCGGCGCCAGGGAGAAAGGATTGACATTGCTTAATAACCGGAACAGCGGGTCCAGATATTTAAGCACGCCCGGCAGCCAGCCTGCCAGGATGGCGCCGGCGGGAACGGCGACAAGCAAGGCCAATAAGAGACCCAGGGCTGCCCGCCACAGACTTACAATCAGCTGCGAATATAAAAGACCCTGTTCCCCAAGTGTATACCCGGCTGCCAATACCGCCGACAAAGGCGGTAAAAACTGCGCATCAGCCCAGCCGAATCTGGGAGCAATTTCCCATAAAATTAGCAACAGCATCAAGCCTGAACTTTTTAAGGCCATGTCATTCACTGCCGTCAGCAGCCGCATAGCTTCACCCCCGCCGCAATAGTTCTTGTCGGTAAGCATGTATTAAACCAAAAATAAAAAGGCCCAAACAAGTTGCTGGTTATTAGCAACTTGTTTGGCCTTCAGTTTCTTTTGATCAGCCGGCAAACAATTTATATTGACAATTTTAGCTTTAATTTAAATTATAGCACAACTTCGGGAATAGTCAAATCCTTCTATAAGCTAGTTGTGCGTTGACTCATTGACACCGCTAGTTCAATATGGTATTATAATACAAAATATGGGATAGGTAAATACTGGAAAATCTGTGCTGATCAGATAACAAGCTGAAGGCCAGTGTTCAAGTTATGAGCATTGGCTTTTAGCTGTTTAGCATGGGAAAATCATATCAGATTGGCCTACCTCGTAACGCGTAAAGCTTGCGTTGCCGTGGCTGAAATCGGCGGAAAACGGGAAGGAAATAAAGAGAAGGAGTGAGTTGGATGGCTATCACCAAGGAACAAAGTATCCGTGCGGTTGTAAGCAACTATCCGGAAACAATTGAGGTATTCCGGAAATATGGTATGGGTTGTTTTGGCTGTGCAGGCGCCAGTTATGAGAATATTGGCGAAGGTGCTCATGCTCACGACATAGACGTCGATGAATTAATTGCAGATTTAAACAAAGTGATCCAGATCCGATCGAACTGACATAGCTGGCAGAGAACACTGTTGGCCCAACTATGTTGGCCTAGGCAAATGGATTAGATAGGACATTACAAGCCAATTTTATTTAAAAGCTACCGGTGTGATACCTTATTCTGAAAAGGAATTGCTGCTAGCAAGTTAGATGAAGCTTTCGTACTTGGGAAAAGACTCACTCCAACCGCAAGCTGCCTAAGTGCAAGCGGAAGAAATGAGTCTGGCTGGTTACATTTTGAGACCAATAAAATTCCCTGACTTTACCGGCATCAGCTTAAGTATTTCTGTAGGTTGAGATTTAATGAATTTAAAGAATCTCTTAGCCCCGACATAAGCGCCTTTGGCCGTATAGCGGACATTAAAACTGTTAGGATCACTTTCATCTACAGGTAAAATCCCAACAGCTTGATTATTTTCGTCAAACCCTAACTTGCAATATTTTTTTCCTGCGAGCAATTCGGTAGCCATTTTATTAAAAGATAGGCGTCCCGTTGGTGTAATACTTACTGTTGGTTCCGTATTTTTGTTATTGCGCGCCTTTTTGGGCTCAAATAAACTGAATTTGAAGTCCATAGTAACCCTCCTAATAATCTATCTAAAATAGATTATGCTCAAAAATCAATAAATATAAACAGCTAAGCAGAGAACCGGGGCAAAAAGTGCATAGAAATATAGTCTGAGTCAGCTTATTGTCATCCTGACGCATCAACAATAGGCACCAACCAATCCCTTTACAGCTATTTGACAGTTGTTAGCAAATTGTGTTATAATTCATACTACATATTTGGCCGAAATTTTCATATTTTGTAAAAGTTTATATGTGCGCCGGCTTATCAGACAACTGAAGGCTAAAGTCATCGTTAAGAGACTTTAGCCTTTTTTATTATTATAAACCGAATATTGCAAGTGGAGCCAGCGCTGCTGCGACTTGAATTTTACAAGCAGCCATAGTATACGGAGGGGTACAATGAGGCTACTGTCCATGATTCCGTCTAAGCCAATGAAATTACTGGCCTTATACATTACTGCACTCATTATTCTGCAATTTTTAGTGGTACCCAATAGCTTGGCCGCTTCATTGATTGCTAGCACCATGCTAGTCATTCTCCCACCGCTCGCGGTACTGTTTTTCCTGGTCTACACAAAACTGCAGCAGGAACTGGCAGCAGAAAGGAGCGCCAGAGAATACGCGCAATATTTGGCGTTTCATGATTCCGTATCCGGTATGCCCAACCGGAATTATTTCCAGGGAACCTTAGCCGAACTGCTGCAGGCTAAACAGCAGCGGGTCGGCGTAATGATGATCGATCTGCATGGCTTTAGTCTGATTAATGATATTGCCGGTCATCAGGAGGGCTATAAGCTGCTTAATGATGTTGCCAAACGGCTGAAAGAAAATATCCCGAAAAATTGTACGATTGCCAATGTCTGGGGTGACAAATTCCTGCTGGCTATTCCGCAAATGGTGGCTGCCGCTGAGCTTGCCGCCCTGGCCGAAAATATCCTGAACGCCTGCCGGCATCCCTGGCTGGTCGATTCGCGGCAGTTCTTTTTAACGGCTAATATTGGCATATGCGTTTCGCCGGAAGACGGCAATGATGCGATAACACTCATGAAAAATGCGGATATGGCTGTCTCACGGTCCAAAGCACAAGGTAAGAACCAATATAAGTTTTATAAGTTAAACTTTTCGTCCCATGCGCTTAAAAGCATAGAAATAGAAACTAAATTGCGGAATGCCCTTGAAAACCGTGAATTCTATCTGCAATACCAGCCCCGGATTAATCTGGCAACAGGCGGGATAAACAGTGTAGAGGCGCTGATCCGCTGGCAAAACAAGGATTTGGGCCTGGTGAGCCCCGGTGAATTTATTCCCCTGGCCGAGGCTACCGGTCTGATCGACCCGATCGGCGAGTGGGTTGTCGTTACTGTCTGTCAGCAGAGTAAGGCCTGGCAGGAGGCCGGTTTTACTTTACCTGTGTCGATAAATTTATCCGCCCGGCAATTCTATCAGCAGAATCTGGTGGAATCGATTACCCGTATTCTGACTGACGCCCGGATTCAGCCGGCCACACTGGAAGTCGAGATCACCGAAAGCATGGTTATGCAAGACGTCGATCAGGCTATAGC
>JAEZQV010000262.1 GCA_023441125.1 Bacillota bacterium | reverse complement strand
GGGTAGGTATTGCCCTGGAAGAAACCGGCACGCCGATTACCAATACCTGTATGCTGGGCGCTTTTGCGCGGGCTACCGGGCTGGTAGCGCTGGACGATCTAAAAAAGGCGCTGGAACTTTACTTTAGCGGCAGTGTTCTGACTAAAAACATAAGAAGCCTGGAGCGGGGCTATGCAGAGGTAAAAGTAAGTCATTTTGCCAAGCAAGCCGAAGACAAATCGGCTGACACGGCATTCAATGCAGAGAATGTAACCATTAAGCCGCCCCAACTGACAAGTCCGTTTGAGGCCGCCTGGGACGATGTCGATAAAAAGCTGATAACGGCCCGAACCGGCGAATGGCGGTATAAACAGCCGCAGCCCAATCAGACCGCCTGCCGGTTATGCGGCTGGTGCAGCATTTATTGTCCGGCCGGCAGCATGAAGCTGGGTGATGACGGTTACTATCACCCCGACCTGAATTATTGCAAAGGCTGCGGCATTTGCGCCAATCAATGTCCGGCGCGGGCCATCATGATGAAAGCGGAGGAGGTTCTGTAATGATTAAAGTACTTACTGGCAATAAAGCAGCGGCCAACGGCGTACTTCTGTCCCGGCCGGATGTGGTTGCCATGTATCCCATAACTCCTCAGACGCCGCTTGCTGAAGAATTAGCCCACTTTCATGCCGAAGGGCAGCTTGACTGCGAAATGGTCGAGGTGGAAGGCGAGCATACGGCTATGAGTGTTATTACCGGTGCCGGCGTGGCCGGCGGCCGGGTCTTTACCGCCACGTCCTCCTGGGGTTTGGCGTATATGAACGAAGCGCTGATGTATTGCGCCGGCATGCGGATACCGGCCGTAATGGTGGACGTTACGCGGGAAACTCCCTCTATGCGCGGCGTGGGCGGCGGCCGCCAGGACATTATGAGCATCCGGGACAGCGGCTGGATTCAGATTGAACCGGAAACCTGCCAGGAAATCTTAGACTCGGTGATTATGGCCTACCGTCTGGCCGAAGATCCGGAAATATTGCTGCCGGTGGTCGTGGCCTATGATGGTTTTTATCTTTCGCACTTATCGGAACGGGTCGACATTCCTGACCAAAAGGCTGTAGACAAATTCTTGGAGCCGGTAAAAAATAGTCCCCGGACCAATCTGGTTTCCGGGAAAAACCTGCACTTCAGCCCCAGTATTGTGGGTAAAGAGTTTGCCGAATACCGGTATAAAACGATGGAAGCCTTTGAACGGGCCAAAGCAAAAATCGAAGCCATTGAAAAAGAATTCGCATCCATGTTTGGCCGGCATTATGGCGGTATGGTCGATACGTACCGGAGCGAGGATGCCGAAATCCTGATTCTTACTGCCGGCAGCTGTGCTGGCACGGCCAGAGTTGTTATTGATCAGGCCCGGGAGAAAGGCATCAAAGCCGGTTTGGCCCGGATGCGGGTGTTCCGCCCTTATCCGCGGGAAAGAATGGCCGAGGTTTTTGCCGGTAAGAAAGGTGTGGCGGTCATTGATCGCAGTGTTTGCTTAGGCTGGAATTGCGGTCACCTGCACATGGAGGCCAAAGCTGTTTTGGCGGACATGGTCAATCCGCCCCGGATGTATGACTTTATTGACGGTTTGTGCAACACCGATATAACTGCGGATCATATCGAAAAGGCCCTGTATGTTACTGCTGCCGCCCTTAAAGGCAAAGAGACGGCAGAAACAAACTGGCTGATTTGGGATTAATAAGGAGGTCGCTACGGTGAGCTGTAAACATTTGATAATTGGTGCCGGCCCGGCTGCTTTAGCTGCCGCCCAGGCTATTCGTACTCAGGATAAAAGCGCAGAGATCACGCTGGTGACCAGGGAAGAAACCTTGCCCTACTCGCCGGTGGTATTACCCTACCTGCTTAGCCAGGAACTTACCGAAACGGAACTGTTCAGCAAAGGTCAGGAACTGCTGGCGGCTCTGGATGTAAAGCTGATTCGCGGTAAAGAGGTCACGACCCTTTTGCATGAAACCAGCGAAGTCAGATTTAGTGACGGTACCCGCGCAGCGTATGACAAACTGCTGATTGCCAGCGGTGCCCGACCGCAAATACCACCTATCGAGAATTTGGCGCCGGATCAAATCTACACATTTAGAACCTTTGCCGATTTTGCCAGACTGCAGAAGACCTTGCAGAAAAAGCAAACCATTGCGATTTACGGGGCAGGACTGGTGGCGGTTGAAGCGGCCGAAAAATTGTGCGCGGCCGGTCATAAGGTAATCATTATCGCCAGAAGCTCGCTCTTGAGAAAATACTTCAGCCCAGGCAATGTCGCCGTGCTGGCGCAGGCGTTTCAAAAGCATGGCGCAACGATACTGGCCAATACGACACTGACTGCGATAAAGCCGGTCGGTAATCAGCTTGAACTGCTTGTAAGCAATGGGGATAAGCTGGTGGTTGACCGTCTGATCGTAGCAACCGGCGTGGCTGCCAATCTGGTTGAAACTACGCAGGTCCCGGTTACGGATGGTGGTCTGCAGGTAGATAGCCATATGCAAACCAATTTGCCCAATGTGTACGCTGCCGGCGACGTTGCTGCCGCGCCGTCCTTCTTTGACGGTCAGCACGCTCCCTGTCCCATTCTGCCGGAGGCTGTTTTCCAGGGAACCGTGGCGGGAGCCAATATGGCAGGCAAAAGCGTGGCGTATGCCGGCTGGATTCCCGGCAACTATCTTCGCTGCTTCGACGAAAATCTGTTTAGCATCGGTCTGACCGGTCCG
>JAEZQV010000339.1 GCA_023441125.1 Bacillota bacterium | reverse complement strand
TTCCGTCTGCCCACCAGCAAGGGAGCGGCAAGCACTTGAATTGGCTCATCGATTCCGGCCACAATGATTAGCTTTCCTTCAAAAGATAGACCGTTTACTAATTCCGCGATGGCCTTACTGCTGGGAGCCGTTACCAGTATAACCTTTGCTCCACCCAATTTTTGAAGTTCCTGCGCAACCTCACAAACTTTTGTATCTACAAATATCTGGGCGCCTAACTGTTCAGTAAGTTCTTTCTTGCCTATTCCTCTGGAAATGGCAACTGTCCTGAACCCCATTTTTTTTGCATATTGAATCGCTAAATGTCCAAGTCCGCCAACACCCTGGACCGCTACGATATCGCCGGGTTTGGCACCTGAATTTTTTAAGGCGTCAAAGGTTGTCACGCCTGCACAGAGCAATGGCGCCGCTTCGACTGCCTGTAATTCTTCCGGTATCTGGACCAATTCCTGGGCACCGGCTATCATGTATTCGGCATAACCCCCGTCATATGTTATGCCGGCCGGCCAGCCTACGCCAACGCGTTGGCCGCTCTCATAGCCACTAACGCCTGCTCCCGTTTTATCGATAACACCGATAATCTCATGTCCGGGAATGCGTGGATAGGAAATGCCGGGGTACTTTCCGCCGCTCTTAACCATATCGTCACCATGGCAAACGCCACATGCCAAAACCTTAATCCGAACTTGTCCTGCATTAGGTTCAGGAATTGCCCGTTGAACCAATTCGAAGTCTCCCCCTGGTGCACTTACCTGAACCGCCTTCATAAATTCCATGCTGCCACATCCTTTACCCAATATTTTTTTAATTAGTGCCTTTTTCTTCAAAAAGCTTCAGCCTGCTATTAAAATCACCCGCCCGTTTCCTGGAAACGATCTTATCGTATTCTGCGGGAGAATTGTTTTCAATTTCCTGATAATATTCCAGTTTCCAGTTCACCATTTTTAGATTTGCTTCTAATTCCTTTTTCTGCTCTTCAAGAAATTTTCTCTGCAATAATATCATCTCTTTTCGCTGGGCAATCGTGGAAAAGCCTTCCGTGCATAACTGCATATAGTCTTTAATATAGGCAATGGACATACCGGTTGATCGCATGCAGCGTATTAACAGCAATCTTTCCAAGTCCAAATCGCTGTATTGCCGCGCGCCATTAATGTCGCGCACTACCGGCAGCAGCAAGCCCTCTTTTTCATAATAGCGAAGAGTATGCATGGAAAGGTTCAGTTTTTCCGTTACTTCTTTTGTTGTATAGCTCATTGTTATTTCCACCCCGCATTATTACTGTAAAGCATAGAGTATACTCTATGGCAAGCATTTTTTATAATGGAGGGTTAACTTTTGCTAAACAGAATGAACCCGGAAGCCGCTACCGCGCTTCCGGGTTCATTCGTGCCAATGCACTATTACCGTTTACTGTAGCCGGCCACTCCCAGTTTTTCCCCCATAGACCGATACTCACCGAAACTGTACCCATAAGGCCGGATTGTTTCTGCATCGGGGGAACCGTCCGTTTTAATGGCGTCTTCGTCATAATGGATCGCGACAATGTCGCCAACAAAAATATCATGGCTGCCATAGTTTAGGATATCTTTCACCTTACATTCGATATTAACGGCGCATTCTTCGATTAATGGGGCTTTTACAACGCTGGCAGGCACCGGGGTTAGACCGGTTGCAGCAAATTTATTCCCCGTTTTCCCGGATACAATGCCGCAATAGTCAGTTACCCTGGCTAATTTCTCAGAAGGTATATTGATAACATATTCCATCGACGCTTTTAACAGCGAATGGGAATATCTGGCTGGATGTACCGCAATATAAACCACGGGCGGATCATAGCTGAAAACACCGGTCCAGGCAATTGTGACGATATTCGGAATTTTATCTTCTGCCTTTGTCGTGACCAGGACTACCGGCTCAGGCAGTGGCGAAACAGCCACCTTAGTAACAAGCTTTTTATTCATCTTAGCCAACTCCTTCTTGCCAATTTGATTTACACATTGTTTTATTGTTTAGTTTTTTCCGTAATGACACTGCCGCATAGCCTGTGATGATTGCTCCTACCCTGCCCTTCGCCATTGCTGCGTATTTTTCAATTAATGCGTCGGTGGCATTTCCGTTAGCATCGGCCAGGCCCTTATGGGTAGCGGAGCGGATGATTATTTACACAAGTACTTTTCTAGACTATAATTTAAATATAGACTTAAGTCTATTATATTCACATTACGCCTTCGCTTCAATCATCAATAGTAAGGCTACCGTTCATTACTCAACCCAATGATTGGTTTCGTCTAGTATTAAGGAGAATAAAAATGACAGATCGGCGCATAAAGAAAACAAAAGCCGCTATTCAAGCCGCTTTTGCGAAACTGCTATCAGAAATGAACATGGAAGATATTACGGTAAAAAGACTATGTGAAACAGCCGATATTAATAAAAGCACCTTCTATTTGCACTATAAAGATATTTATGACTGCGCGGATTGCCTGCGGGATACTATTCTGGCTGAGGTCAGCAACGTATTCGCATCCTATGATTTCAACGGGATAATCAACAATTTTTCAACTATATTGAAAAATATTATGAATGTATTTGAAGAGAACAGAGAACTTTATATGCCATTTCTTAAATCACCAAGCCTGGCATCCAGTGCATGCAAAATGAAGCACCTGCTCATTGAGGACATCCTAAACAGGCTCGATCCCAATAAGCAGGATAATGGAATATCCCGCTGCACGGTGTCGTTCGTGATCAGCGGGATTATAAGCGTCCTTGAGCAACATGATTTCGCCGAGATGAATCAGCAAACGATTTCCGCCCTGTCTGATAAAGTAAAGAATGGCTTTAGTAATTAACAATTAAGTTTTCCCCTAATGGGCATTGTCAATGGAATAACCAGCAATACAACTAAGGCTACCAGGATGACAGAAGTTTTGATACCGATAGCATCGCTTGCGGCTCCATAAAACCACGGTGAAACCGCTCCTGAAGCAATCGTGGCCGTATAAAATATTGCAAAAGCCTGCTTTCTATTTTCCTCGGTCACTAATTCGGGCACGCTCCCATAGAGTACGGAAGAAGTACCGTTCAAGGCCACTCCCAGCAGCAGAGACAGCATTATGCTAATAGGCAAGGAAAAAGTAAGCAAACCGAAAATACAAAGCGTTGTGAATACTTCCGTAATAATCACTGATCGGAGTATGCCAACCTTTGTAGCTAACGTCCCACAGATAAATTTCCCCATAGCACCGCCGGCAAATACCAGCGAAAGCGCTAAGCCGATGGTCGTCACCCCGGCCCCTTTGGCTTGCAGTACAAAAGGAAAAAAAGTTAAAAACCCCGTGCGCGTGCTGCTGTCAATAACGCCGATCATTAACAAGGCCCAAAAGCCTTGGCTGGCTTTCCACGGCATTACTTTACCTGCTGGTTTTATATCTGCGGCGTTGACATGCTGCTGCATTAAATCCTTGCTGTTTTTAACAAGGATAACTGCTATGCCTAGCCCCATCATACCAGCTACCTGACTTGCAGCCTGCCAGCTATACTGACTTATTAGCAAGGAAGCCAGGGCCGGTAAAAACAGTTTGCCGATATCACCGGCTACATTAAACGTACTCAGCGCAACTCTGCGGGCCCCGGTTTCAGGATAGGCGTTAGAAATCAGCGACGAAGCTAGCGGATGCTGTACACTGGAGCCTAATCCGCCGGCCATAAGCAAACAACCCAACATCATCGGCGCCGGCGCCCACCCATACAGATATACGGCAAGGCTCGTAAGTACTGTTCCCAGTAATAGCAACCGGATTTCGCCGGTTCGGGAAGCAAGATAACTTGACGGTACTTGAAAACCCGCCATGGTGCCGGAAAAAAGAGTTTTCAAAAAACCAATTTCCGTGAAGGTCAGCGAAAACTGTGCTTGCCAGATTGGAAAAAAGACGTACAGCATATCACTAAAGCCATCATGAATAAAATGCGCCAAGCCGCCGATTAACAGAGCGTTATTGTATATTTTCCTGGCGCCGGTAAAAAGTTTAGCCATTAAATCTATCCCCTATTGCTTATGTCGACTGTAAATAAGCTAACAACGGACTTTTACTATTTGCCCGTGTAGCAATTATTGTTAATAGTGTGTGGGTTGCCTTGGTGAATACCTTTTCTTTATGAAAAATAACAGAAAATATGCATGCCAGTTTTGGTACCTGGGTAAACTCAACCAATGTGCCGTCATTTAGACTGTCGCTAACCAATATTTCCGGCAATATGCCAACACCTAAGCCATTTAGCACCGCCTGCCTGATTCCTTCTGAATCACTGTACTCCAAAACCGGCCTTATATCCCGTTCCCGCAGTACTCCATCATATATTTTCCGATAAATACTGCCTTGCTTGAGGGCAATAAACGGGTGCTGCCAAACATCGCTGCCATATTTTTCAATAAGACACGGCCGCGCAACCCATACCAGCTTTTGCACCGCAATATTAAACTGCAGAATTTTATTGTGGAAAATTTCATCATGAACCACAGCAAACGCAAAACTGTTATCCAATATACCTTTCACGGTAAGCGGTAAATCAAAACAATGTTCAATACTTACAGCAACATCAGGCATCTCCTGCTGAAACTCTTGCAGAATAGGCGAAAGAGTATGGGCTGCCACCGCCGTGCCAAGACCTATTTTGATAGTTTTATCATAGGAGAATTCCTGTAATGCCGCTTGGGCCTCACTGTGAACCAGTAGCAATTTTTCTGCATAGCCAATCAAAGACTTGCCGGCTTCGGTTATATACAATTTTTTGCCTACCCGTTCAAACAGCAAAACGCCAAAGTGTTCTTCCACTGCTTTGATTTGGGCGGTTACCGCCGGTTGACTAAAATTCATTTCTTCTGCAGCTTGGGTGATGTTTTCTGTTTTCGCAACGGAAAGAAATGTTTTCAATAAACGCAAATCCACGTTTTAACACATCCTACAATTACTTTTCTTAATTGTAGGACATTATTCTCTGCCTGACAATCGAATAGATCTCACCACCTTTTTTTATCCTGATAGAAAGGATAACTTTCGCCAAAGTCTCGGCGCAAGCCGTGTTTTCTTTATGCTGCTTTCATTGTAGCTTTCTCGCTTTGAAAAATGAAATTAAATATACCGATTGACTTAATAAGTGTTTTCTATTAGTGAGAAACACAGGGACAGGGACTCGTTTCTTATGTTCAGATGCAAAATCACAGAGGTGTTATAAAAAGCCAGGCAGGCATAATCCGATGCGGCAGTATGCCTACCTGGCTTGTATGCGTGTCAGCCGTCACAGCAACATTTAATCAGTAATTTTAGGGGCTGCCAATCCTGCCGGTTTGACTTCGATTGCAGTATCGCGCACAGATTGGGGAATCTCGATAGGCCCTACCTGGTTATATTGTGAATAGGTTATCTGTATATTCAAGGTTGATTTGGTTAAAAAATCTTCGATAGCAGTTCTACTCTTGGGATTAGTGATATCCAAAAACAATCCCGCCCCTTTGCGGATCGGCGCTGCCAAATCCATATCGATTCCTGTTACCATCTTAGTTGCTTTATCAATTTTAACATTATATTTTATATCGCCGGCCGCCAGCAGCCCCAGCCGCCCGGCGGCAATCATCCGCAGCATTTCTTTATCCGGCGCATTATTTAGTTTGACAGCGGCCTCCATAGCGTCGCTTATTTGCATACTATCCAAGGTTATTTCGAGATATTTATAAGAGGGTGTTTCCTTGGTCAGTTTCACCGCTTTTATCAGTTGCATCATCGTCATGCGCGCCGAGGCTTTTTCCGCCGCGGAGAGTTCTTTGGTCAGGGACGGACTGAGCGGCAGAATCTGTTTCATCCATTTCTCATTGCTTAACAGATACATCACCAGATTGTCTTGGTTTTGTTCTACATACTGCTTCAGCAGCATTGTATTTTCTGTATTCTTTACATCACGATACGTAATGGTTATATCGTGTTTGTAGCTCAGCGGTTTTTCCTGGAATTCCCCGTTGATGGCAGCATTAATTTCCCCCAGCGGGGTTTCAGACGTGACCGTCACATCGTAATGCATGTTTTTTATATCCATCATGTTTTTATATACATCGTTCAAATACGCCTTTTCCGGCGGCAGCTTTTCAGCCGCGGCCAAAGCAAACGGGCTGCTCACCGCCACAAACAACAGGCTCAGTACTAAAGCAATTCCCCAATGGGTCCTTCGCAACAATCCCAGCATACAATCAAACTCCCCTTATTATAAATTGCGCTGCAGCCAGACTCTGTCTCAGCTCATTCTTTTTACCAAATTCATGACCGACTCGGTCATAGCACTGATTTCTTCCACGGAAGCATTGACTTCCTGCGTTGTGGCAGCCTGGGACTGAGTCAGGGTGCTCATGTTATTGATATGGCTCACGATAACGTCCAACGCATTTTTCATATCTCTGAGGCTGCTTTCAATCTGGCCTACTGCATCCGCACTATTTATCGCCAGTTTTCTGACTTCTTCGGCTACGACCGCGAAGCCCCGGCCTTGCTCCCCCGCTCTGGCGGCTTCAATCGCAGCGTTTAGGCCTAATAAATTGGTCTGGTCAGCAAATTGTTTAACTAATTCCGTGATTTGCGTGGTTGTATCCGCGCTTGCCTTAGCCTGCGTCGCCGACACCATTGTGGACTCTTGGGCGCTGGCCAGTTCCTGGGCACTGGAGGTTACGCCCGTTATGCCAACCACCATTTGCTGCATAGAACCGGCGAGTTGATTCATCTTCTCTGTCAATTCGGTTTCTACTTGCTGCTTCAGCTTCTGTTTTGTGATATCTTTGAGCGTGCCTGCCACCCGCAAGGGAATACCCTGCTTGTCCCGCAGAGTTTCACCGCCGGCGTAAAACCACCGGTATTCTCCGTTTTTTAATTTCAGGCGGTACTCCAGACTATATGGGATTTTCCCGGAACGGTCATTTAAATGTGTGGCAAAAGCCGCTAACGTACGCTCTTTGTCATCGGGGTGCAGCCTGTCGCTCCAGCTGCTTAAAATATTGGGAAAATCGCGTTCATCAGTAAAGCCTAACAGCTTACGGAATTGAGGCGACCACCAGAATTCATTGTGAGGATTAATCGGATCACCGGCGATGACGCTCATGTCCCAGGGAGCATCGCTCAATTCGGTGTCGGCCGCCAACGCCTTATTTATCAATTCAAAGCGTGTTACCATAGTTTCTAATTCCGTTTGCCTTGTTTTTTGGTCATGGATATCATGCAGCGCCCCGGCCACCTTCAAGGGAATACCCTTACCGTCCCTTATGGTCGTACCGGTAGCCCGGAACCAGCGGTAATCACCATTTTTCAACTGCAGACGGTACTCAATGTCATAGGGAGTCCGCCCGGTGTGGTCGGTTAAATGATCCGCAAAAGCTTTTATAACCCAGTCTTTATCCTGGGGATGAAGTCTGGACGCCCAGCTATCCAGCCTGTTGGGAAAGTCGTTTGTATTAGTAAACCCGAGCATCTCCCGGAACTTGTCTGTCCAAATAAATTCATTGGCAGGGTTTACGGGATCGCCGGCCACAACCGTCATTTCCCATAGTCCTACATTGGTAGCCTGATTAACCAGTTCAAAGCGTATCAAGAGATTGTTATTGTTATTGTTTATGATCTCTAATACATTATTGAAGTTCTGAATAATTTTTTGCGCTGCGGGCGGGACATTTTCCACCTGACCGCGGGCCGCGGTGTTGCCGGACTTAACCGTCTGCAGAAGTGCCTCGCTCTCGGCTAACACACTGTTTACTAGGTCATCTTTGCTGCTAAATAACATGTCTTATCGCCTCGTCTCTTAATGGATTTCACTTTTACTGTCCGCGTTTAAAATAACTGCTTTTAATTCCTGAGCCAAATCTTTGCTAATAATTATTATATATGACATCAGACAACTATTTCCTCTAATACTTTCCATTTTTACTGTTATCTAGCAAAATAAAAAATCCTGCTCCTGTAATATAAAAGAGCGCAGGATTTTGCGATGCTGCCGCCTATTCAGCCTGCTTAGCAGCATTTTTTTTGGTCAGATAATAGACATTTACACAAACTACAAAGGAATTAATTAAGGCCACCGGTATGGCATTGATGGCAACGGCATAGATGACAAAGCATGCGGCACCTACCGTATTCATAAGCCGTAGTTTGTTCATAGATTTCATCAAAAAAGAAACCGCTACCAAAACCGAAGCTGTATAACCCAGCCATTCTATCCAATTGCTATTTTGCATTTAGCCACAACCTATCTCTAATTTAACGAGCTTACTCCGCGTCTTTACTTTTTCCGTTCTCGCCACTCCTCCTGGGCCACAGGGTGTATGGCCTTTTTTCCGGCGCAAAGCCTACGTATTTACTTTATCTTTCCCAGAACCGCGTCAGACACTCACGCCGGCATTTTAAACCGTCTTGCCCTGATGCCAGTAGAGCCGCAGCGATAATCAAGCTACGGCTCTACTTCGATAATGTACTGCTTTTTCCTGCAATAATCAGGTTATTCCGCTATTCCAACATGATTTTGAGTATCTCCGCATCCGTTACCCGCATACCGTAATACGCCAGCCGTCCTACAGCGGCGATGCTTGCTTCCACATCGTTTTTAATAATCCCCTCACCGCCCTGATAACGCCTGCCCTTCCTAGCCAGCACGTGGGCCATATACGCGGCATCCAGGCAAGATGCTATTTTAGCGGCGCAGGCGGGTTTTGCACCGTCACAAATAATACCGGAAACATTGGCGAGCATATTGTGAATGGTTTGATTGATTTGTTCCAGTTCACCGCCCGCCAGATAGGTAATGGCGGCGCCACTGGCGCAAGCAGCGCTGACAGCGCCACAGAAGGCGGACAGGCGGCCGATCGGCGTTTTCTGATGAATTGTCAGCAGATTGGAAAACACCAGCCCTCTGCACAATGTCTCTTCAGACAAACCGTATTCACGGGCATAAACAATCACGGGAATGGTAGCGGCAATCGCCTGATTGCCACTGCCGGAGTTGGTAACAACCGGCAGAATACACCCGCTCATCCTGGCTTCCGCTGCAGCGGCGGCATATGCTTTCAGCTTCCTCAACACCGGCTCGCCAGGCCCGAATTCCAGCAAAGTGCGCCCGATCCCCACACCATACTCACCCTGTAACCCTTCCTCGGCCAGCGCCATGTTACAGCTGATTTGTTTAGCAATCAGACTGCGAATTGAATCCAAATGTGCGGTATTGGCAAACTGATAAATATTTTCTACCGTAAGCGCCGTGCGGTCGGTATTGGTTCCGGAATATTTAGCGGCATTGTCATCTCTTCTATAAATAATCTGGCCATTCTTCTCGATTCTACAAATATTAGCATGCGTATGCTTGATTTCCACAGTCACATAATCATGCCTGGCCATTACGTGCACTCTGAGATGGAGGTTAACATCTGTCGCCAGCAGCTTCACCTCGCCAAAATTACTGTTTAGCAACCTTTGGACATAGGCGATATGCTCGGCCGTCATTTGGGCCAATACCTCCAGGCAACTATCCGCCTTGCCGCCCACGAGACCTGCCAGCAGCCCGGCCCGGATTCCCTTTAGCCCGCCGGTGTTGGGGATGACAACGCTTTTGACATTTTTTACGATATTGCCGCTGCATTCCAGTACGGCATTTTCCGGGAAACAGCCCAGCACTTCCCTTGCCGTGGCTGCCGCATAAGCAATGGCGACAGGCTCGGTACACCCCAGGGCCGTCACCAGTTCTTCCTGCAATATGTCAATATAATTGGTGAAAACTTCTTTGTTATTGTTCATCAGGCGACCTCCGATCATGTTAAACATTAGCAGTACATCCTCATTAGTTGCAAAAACCATGCCAATGCTTTTAAGACCGGTAGCCATCCTGCCAGGCCCCTCTACGCCACACACAAAACGGCTTAACTGCTATAACCAGCCAAACCGTGTGTGTGTTGTATGATTACCCAGCCTACAAACTGTTCGCAGACATGCAAAAGCCTTCTCAAAATTGCGAAAAATTTTCTGCTACGGCAGGTGATATTTATCCAGTTTCCGATACAAAGTGGCCAAACTGATTTGCAGTTGTTCAGCCGCCTGTTTCTTATCTGCCAAGGTTGCTCCAGGGGCAACATATGACCTGAGCAATTGCTTTTCATACTCAGCCAGTTGTTGCTCCAGGCCAATATTCCTATCAGCCCCCTTTTGCTCAGCCGTTAAATTGGCCGGCAGTTCCTGCAGGGACAGCCCATTGCCCGGGGCAACAGTCGCCATATATTCAATCACATGTTCCAGTTGCCGCACATTGCCGGGCCAATGATAATTCATAAGCCAGCGCCGCAGTTGATCATCCATTCCTAGTTTTTCTTTATTGAGCACCCCGGTAAACTTCGCCAGAAAATGGTCAATGTACAGCGGTATATCGGCCGGCCGCACGCGCAGCGGCGGGATGGTCAGGGGAATGACATTCAAGCGATAATATAAATCTTCACGAAACGCACCTGCCCGCATCATTTTCTCCAGGTCCCGGTTCGTGGCGGCAATAATCCGTACATCAACAGTTCTTGCACCGGTTCCGGCAATCCGTTCTATCGAGCGCTCCTGAATGACCCGCAACAATTTGGGCTGCAAACTCAGGGGCAGATCGCCGATCTCATCCAGAAACAAGGTGCCTTTATCCGCAATTTCAAATTTCCCCTTCTTGCCTGATTTGTTAGCTCCCGTAAAAGCGCCGGCCTCATACCCGAACAATTCACTTTCCAGCAAATTCTCCGGTATAGACGGGCAATTCACCACGACAAAAGGCTTATTTTTACGGCCGCTTTCCTCGTGGATGGCTTTGGCTAAGAGTTCTTTGCCGGTACCGCTTTCGCCCTGAATAAGAATTGTCGAATTGCTTATCGCCACCCGCTGGGCTTTTTGCAACAGCTGAATAAAGTTTTGGTCGCGCCCGATCAAGGTCCCGAAAGTATACTTTCCGTTCACTGTCTTCAGCACTTCCTGCACTTTATTTTGCAGGCGCCATTGGTCATCCAGCATAAAGAGTTTACTCTCCAGCAGGCTGCTCATGTGGCCAAGGAAGGTAAGAAACCTTGCCGAATTGCGCACCAGCCGCTCCTGCTGCTCAGCCGTAAAGGCGATGACGCCGATAACACCGACCGTCTGGCCGTGCTTACTAATCGGAAAACCCATTGTCGCAAGTTCCTGGCAGCAAGCGGAAGTAGTGCAGTTTTTGCAGGCGCTGTTGTTGTCCGTGCCGGGAATAAAGCCGGGGTTGCCGGTGACCAGCACCTCCCGGAAAAAAGAGCCGTCAGGTATTGGTCTGCCGATACTTTCGGCGTGGAGACCAGTCCCGCCAATCCTGACGCCCTCTTCATCAATAATGGTTACCGACAACTCCAGCACATCGGTAATCGTTTCTGCATATTCTTGTACAAAAGGTTGAATATGGGCTATATTAGAAATAGATTTTTTCATAACAAACCGCCCTAGCCATAAAAATAATTGGTGCTTAAGATGAATTCGCCTAAGTCCCCGTTCGTTCCTGCCCTGGCAAGGCTTAGACTTCGGCAAAATACCCCCGCCGTCACTGGCGGGGGTATTGCTGTCAACACACGGGGTTAATGAAACGCTCTTTCATATTGTTTCGGGATCACGACTTGTTCTTTTTTCGCTGCCCGTAAGACGAAATACGGATTTCGCAAATGTTCTCGCCCCATCGCCACCAAATCGGCCCTGCCGTTGGACAGAATTTCTTCCACCATGTTAATCTCCGTTATCAAACCTACCGCGATGGTAGGGATATTGCATTCTGTTTTAATCGTGCTGGCAAAGTTGAGCTGATAGCCCGGATATGTTTTGATATCAGCCTGGACTAAGCCGCCGGAGCTTACATGTACCAGGGAAAGGTATCGCTTCACCTGGTTGACGATCTTCACCATATCTGCTATCGTGATTCCGCCGGTAACGTAATCACTGGCGGAAACTCTCAGCAAAATTGGCTTTTCCGCCGGCCATACCGCCGCTACCGCCTGCAGAATCTCTTGCAGGAAACGGGTCCGGTTTTCGAGGCTGCCGCCGTATTCGTCCTCCCGGGTATTTGACAGTGGCGACAAAAACTGATGGACGAGATAACCATGGGCGCCGTGTATTTCTATCGCGTCAAATCCGGCTGCATCCGCCCTGCCGGCCGCCGCGCGGAAGCTGTTGACAATCGCGTGGATCTCGTCTTGGGAAAGCGTCTTTGGTTCCAGACTTTTTTCATCAAATTTCAGTGAACTGGGAGCTACCGGAATTCCGGCCGCGCCCTCATATTTCCGGCCGGCATGATTTAGTTGAATGGCAATCTTGGCGCCGTATTGCTTGACGGACTGTACAAGCTTTTGCAAACCGGGAAGCTGAGAATCGCTCCAGATTCCCAGATCCTGATCGGAAATCCGCCCACGGGGCGCAACGCCGGTCGATTCCACAATGATCAGGCCGACCCCGCCTACCGCCCTTGTCGTATAATGATTCAGGTGAAA
>JAEZQV010000287.1 GCA_023441125.1 Bacillota bacterium | reverse complement strand
TCCGGATTATATCCTGCATAAACTCGGGCACATCGTGATGTTTGGTATTTTAGGCGTTGCGTTATATTGTGCGACGAAGCAGTCTTTGGTACGAACAGTACTGTTCGTATTTATTTTTGCATTGGCTGACGAACTTCACCAGGGATATGTTAGCGGGCGCAGCAGTCGTTTGGGAGATGTAATCTTGGATGTAAGCGCCGCGATACTTTTTTGCCTTATGTTAAAAGGCAGAAAAAGATGGGGTGGATAAAATTAGATTGTCACGTAGGGCGTTAGCCGCTGTCAGTTCCTTGGGACAAAGGAAAAGAATAAAGCGCAAAGGTAGTTCTTTAGCTTCTCTGAGGAAGCAGCAGAACTACCTTTGCGCTTTTAATCAATCTTAGATAGTTGAAGCTTACTCCGTCCGATAAGCGGCTACAATCTCGCCGTAATACAAAGTATGGTAATCCCCCTCGGCGTAACACGCCGCATTGTCGGCAGCCGCCAGGTTTTCCGGAAGCATGGTCTGCTTATAGATTACTTTGCATTCCAGCTGCAGGCCGGGGCCGGCGATGACCGGCGTGGCAACGGCCTGGCCGGGAACCAGGGTTAGCCTGGCGGCGGCTATTTTGTCCAGATCGCGCCCTGATTTGGTGCCGCACAGGCCCAAAGCGGCTTTCATCTCGGTCAGCGGCAGGGTAACGGTAAACTCGCCGCTTTGCTCCACCAGTTCCTTGGTATAACGGGATTGGCGCACAAGGGCGGTAAACACCGGTTTGCGCCACATAATGCCGACGCTGCCCCAGCCAATTGTCATGGTATTGACCTTAGTGCCATGGCTTGTGGTCATAAAGGCGTTCTGGGGGATGAGTGCGGCAGCTTGAGCCGAATACTGGTCATAGGTTAATTGCGTTGTCATTGTTATTCCTCCTAAGTCGTAGTTGCTCATGCATTTATATGCATATTGAAAGCCCGACTATGAAGCGGGACTTTCATTTTTTAAAACGCGCTTATTTTACATAGGGGATAGTCAGGGGCCCCAGCGGCAGCACGGCAACACTGGCTCCCGGCTTTTTGGCCAAAAGCCCGGTTATGGCATCGCAGGGACTGCCCACCGGAATGAATTTGGCAGCCCGTACCGTTTGTCCGTCCAGGCTGGAATACAGGTAGCAGTCGGCCTTTAACTGAATCATGGCCTGCGCTTGCACCTGCCATTGATCAAATACCCGGAATGCCGGATCATTGATCAGGTCTAACAATTCCTGCGGCGTGTTTTTCATCTTCAGGATTTTGGCGTAGTTGCCGTGGGCGGGGACACCATCCGAGCACTCGGAGCAGGATAAAATGGCACCCCCCTGTTTAACAATTTGCGCGGCTGCGCTCATGCCCTTGACGGTTTGATAGAGATTCTGGTCGAGCGGATAGCCGGAGTTGGTGGTAATGACAATATCAAACGGCTGATCCACCGGATACATGGCGTGTTCTTTAACAAATGCGCAGCCGGTGCGGTGAGCGGCAATTACATCGCCGGCAAACACGCCGGTGATTTCTTTTTGGCCGTTCAGGGTGACATTAAGCATGAAGTCCGGTTTGGCCAGCAGGCAGTTCTGGGTCGCGGCATCCTGGACAATATTGCCGTCGATAATGCCCCAGGTACTGAGCGGGTTGCCGATCATTGCCGCGTTATGGAAATCCTGAATGGTAGTTATACCGGCTAGGCCGGGGTTAATCGCCTTGGGACCGCCGGAAAAGCCGGCGAAGAAATGGGGCTCGATAAAACCGGTTGCAATTTTAAAGCTGCAGTTGACATAGGTTTTATTCAGGTAGACTTCTGAACCATAGCTGTTGTTGCCTACCCGGACGAGTTCCTCCGGTGCAAAGGCATTATGGTTGATTACCCGGAGGCTGTCGACAACCTCCTGGCCAAGCATGGCTATGAGCTCCGCCCGGGTATTGGCCCGGTGGCTGCCGAGGCCGTTGATGATAACGAAATTTTCTCTGGGAACATGGGCCAGTTCTGCTAACAGCCAGGGAACCAGCTTCTCGTTGGGGGTGGGACGGGTCATATCCGAGATGACAATGGCGACGGTATCGGTGGCTGTGACCATATCTTTAAGCGGTGGTGTTCCTATGGGCTGGCGCAGGGCTTCCTGGACAGCCGTTTGCTCATCTTTTAAGCCGTCTAAATGGCTGGGTTCGATAATTACTGCGCGGTCGGGCACCATAATTTTCAAGCCGTTTTTGCCATAGGCAAGTTGTACTGGTTTCACAGCGGTCACACTGCCTTTCCTCATTTTTTACCGTTAGCTTGGTACTATAATTACATTTTATCCTGTATTTGCTAGAAGCTCAATATCCTGTACGCTATAGCCAAGGCAGGATTTTCCCCGGAGGCAGCGAACTGCAAGGAGGTAAGGAGGCTGCAGCATGAATAATCTGGAACACTGCATTGAACAACAATTTGCTTATGTACAGGGCCTGCGCCGGTGGTTTCACAGTTATCCGGAGGCTTCCGGCCAGGAGACCAATACCCAACAGAAGATTTTATCCGAGCTTATGGCTATGGGAGTTGAGGCCAGGCCGGCCGCCGGTACAGGCGTTATTGCCGAGATTGCCGGTAATTCGCCGGGAAAAACCATAGCGCTCAGGGCCGATATGGATGCTTTGCTTTTGACCGAAGAACTGGATAGCCTGTATAAGTCCCGGAATCCAGGCGTATGCCATGCCTGCGGGCATGACGGACATATGGCCATGCTGCTGGGGCTGGCAAAAATTTTGGCTGCCAAGCGCGCTGAACTGCCGGGCAGAGTTCGCCTGTTATTTCAGCCCAGTGAAGAGACCTTTCCCGGCGGTGCGCGGGCGATGATCGCCGCGGGCGCGCTGACAGGCGTAGATGCGATCCTGGGAGCACACCTCTGGCAGCCGCTGGCCAGCGGGACTATGGCCGTAATGACCGGTCCGGTTATGGCATCGGCCAACCAATTTGCCATTACCGTTCAGGGACGGGGCGGTCATGCTTCCATGCCGCAGCAGACGGTCGATGCGATATTAACAGGTGCCCAGATTGTAACGGCGCTTAATACGCTGGTTAGCCGCAGTGTGGACCCGCAAGCGGCGGCGGTCGTTTCGGTCGGCGTATTTAAGGCCGGCGAAGTTTGTAATATTATTGCCGACAGTGCGCTTATTCACGGTACTGTCCGGGTGTTTGACATCAAACTGCGCGAGGTGCTTTTTAAACGTATCGAAGAAATTGCCGCAGGCATTTGCCAGTCAGCCGGCGCGAGCTGCCAGGTTGATTTATGCGCCGGTTATCCGCCGGTCATTAATAATTCTGCGGCGATCGTAGAAACTGTGACGGCTGCCGGGCGGCAGACGCTTGGCGCGGCGGGAGTAGTACCCTTTGCGCCGGTAATGGCGGCGGAAGATTTTGGCTATTACCTGGAACAGGTGCCGGGGGCTTTTATGTTTATTGGCGCCGGCAACTGCGCAGCTGGCAGCATTTATCCGCATCACCATCCCAAATTTGATCTTGATGAACGGGCTTTAGCCCTTGGTATGGGCGTGCTGGGGCGAGCCGCATTCGACTTACTGAAATAATAAGTTTACTGTAAAAGGGTTGGCTGGCGCCGGCCCTTTTATATTTTCGCAGGTTGACAATCCGGCGGAGTTGGGATATACTACCTATATAAATGATAATGATAATCATTATAGATGTCAATTGTCAATTTAGTTGCATATAATGGGTAATAAGAGCTAACGCGGAGAGGGGGCGGTAAGATGGTTATGCAAACAGGAGAGTCGTTATTAAAAATGGAAAACAGGTCTACTCCCTGCTACTTTTTTAAATGGCTGACAGTGGAATTGGCACCCACCATTTTAGGTGAAAAGCCGTCTACGCTGCTGTCGTTTGCTGACAGTCGCACATTTCCCCGTCTGACCTTTTGGCGTAAATATGGCGCAGTTTTGCTGCGTGGTTCCAGTATTACCTGGACGGTTGTCAAAGAAACCAAAGCCTGCCTTACCATATTATTCTATCATCCGCTCAGTCTGGAGTGCTGTTTACGGCAAACAGAGCACTGCCGGTTTCTGGCCGAGTTTGGCTATCGGCCGGAATGCTCCCTCTGTGAAAACCTGGAATGCTTAAAAAAACGCTACCAAAACGGCTGCCCCCATGAGATTGGACTATTGCTGGGCATACCGCTTAAAGATGTGCTGGGGTTTATGGGCCGAGGACAGGAATGCTTAAGCTGCCGGGGGATGTGGTGCATTTATGGTGATCCCGGGCCGTCCATAAGGGTTATGGAGAAAATTGACGCCAGCAAAACGCAGGCGGCCGGGCTGCTCAATAATGGCCTAAACCCACGCAATATTCTGCTTGAAAAATGGAGTAAAACGGCGTAATAAGTAGCAGGTTTAATAAGCGATTTTCCCGCGTATCCTATTGGGGTACGCGGGTTTTATTTATTAAAAAAATTTTACTTGCACTTTGGTTCAGTTATGTTACAATCATATAGTAATTTTTAAATATTGGGTGACAAAAGGAGCGATGATAAGTGAAATATTTTAGGTTATCCCAGGATGCTGTTAAGGCGCTGGCTGATACCTACAGCACTCCGCTTTTGGTGCTGTCTTTGGAACAAATTGAACTCAACTACAATCTGCTGGCAGAGAATATGCCGGACGTTAAAATATACTACGCGGTCAAGGCCAATCCGGATGAACGGATCATCCGGAAACTCAGCAGCCTTGGCGGTTATTTCGATGTCGCTTCCGACGGCGAAATGCGTATGCTTAATCAGCTGGGGATTGATTCGGGCCGCATGGTGTACGCCAACCCTGTGAAAACCGCGAACGGTCTGAATGTTGCCCGCAATATCGGTGTTAATAAATTTACCTTTGACAGTGAAAGCGAAATCGCCAAAATGGCCGCTGTCATACCGGGGGGCACGGTATTATTAAGAATCCGGGTTGACAATCCCCGGGCGCTTGTTGATCTTAACAAAAAATTTGGCGCCCATCCGAATGAGGCGCTTGACCTGCTTGCCAAAGCACAGCAGGCTGGCCTGGATGTTGCCGGCTTATGCTTCCATGTCGGCAGTCAATCGACAGGACATGATGCGTATCTGGACGCGCTGAAAACCTGCCGGGGCCTTTTTGACGCCGCGGCGGCGCGGGGTATGAACCTCAGAACGCTTGATATCGGCGGGGGCTTTCCTATTCCGACTCTCACTGAGGAGCCGGATGTCGCCGCCATGGCTGCCGGCATCTATAAAGTTCTTAAACAATATTTTCCGAATACTGAGATTTGGGCTGAACCCGGCCGTTATATCTGCGGTACGGCTGTTAATCTCATTACACAGGTTATTGGCACCAAGGTCCGTAATAACCAGCAATGGTATTTCCTGGATGACGGATTATATGGTACTTTTTCCGGTGTTATCTTTGACCACTGGGACTTCGAACTGGAAACCTTCAAATCCGGCAAGAAGATACCCGCAACCTTTGCCGGTCCGAGCTGCGATTCGTTAGACATTATGTTTCGCGATAAGCATACCGTGCCGCTGGAAATTGGCGATTTGATCCTGGTGCCCAACTGCGGCGCCTATACTTCGGCTTCGTCCACTGTTTTCAACGGCTTTGCCAAAACCCCCATTGTTGTCTGGGAAGAAGTGTACGAAGAGATCATGGCCAAGCTCGAATTGGCTACTGCCGGTTAATTCATAATATAATAAAAAAATCCTTCCCGCAGGGGGAAGGATTTTTTTTATCGGCCTTATATTTAGGAAGTTAATTTATTACGCGTTTTGGGGATCCATAATGGCGATATCGCCTTCTTCGCCCGTGCGGATTCGGACTGCGTTGGTAAGCGGGTAAACAAAAATCTTGCCATCGCCCATCTTACCGGTGCGGCACACCGTCTTTGCTGTTTCTATGACCCGCTCGACCGGCACTTCGCAGACCACGATTTCAATTTTGACTTTCGGCACTAAATTGACGGCGTATTCCTGGCCGCGATAAATCTCCTTATGCCCTTTGCTCAGGCCGCAGCCGTACACCTGGGTTACCGTCATGCCGGTGACGTTAATTTTATTCATGGCTTCTTTGAGCTCTTCCAGTTTTTCCGGGCGAGTCACTATATCGATTTTTGTTATCGGCTTCATGTCTGTCCCTCCTTTGTCAGGCCGGCGCCTGGGTTATGCCAGCGTAGTTTTTTGCACGGTAACTTCATTCGTCGCGGGGTTGACGACCGGGATGCCAAGCGGGGAACCGGTCATAAAATCCTGATACGCATAGCCGCGCTCACCGTGCTCGGTAATATCCATACCCTGTATCTGTTGTTCATCATCGGCTTTGATGGGCATGAAGACACCGATTGCTTTCACAATGAGAAAAGTTACAGCGGCGGCAAATACCCAGCTTGTGCCCACACCGGCGAGCTGTTTCATAACCTGGGCGGCGTTGCCGTAAAACAAGCCGTCGGCGCCGGCCGGATTGACCGCTGTGCTGGCGAAGAAGCCGGTGGCGATCGCGCCGAATGTGCCGCCTACGCCATGAACGCCAAAAGCATCTAAGGAATCATCATAGCCCAGTTTGTTCTTGGCCACGGCTACCGCAAAGAAACAGAGCACGCCGCCGATTAAGCCCATGATGATGGCTGATAGTACTGTGACAAAACCGGCTGCCGGCGTTATGACGACCAGACCGGCAATGCAGCCGGAAGCCGCGCCCAGCAGGGTAGGTTTGCCGTGATAGAGCCATTCGGCCAGTACCCAGGACACTGTAGCGGCTGAGGCGGCGATATGAGTTGTTACAAACGCGACTGCCGCCAGGGAGCCGGCCCCAAGCGCGCTGCCGGCATTAAAGCCGAACCAGCCAAACCACAGGAGCGCAGCGCCTAAAACCGTCATAGGCAGGTGATGGGGAGCCATTACCTCGCTGCCATAGCCTTTGCGTTTGCCGATCATCAGGGCAAACACCAAGCCGGATACGCCGGAAATAATATGAACGACAGTGCCGCCGGCGAAATCAAGTACGCCATATTCACGCAGCCAGCCGCCCACGCCCCAGACCCAGTGCGCCACAGGGTCATATACCAAAGTGGCCCACAGCAGTACGAAGGCAATATAGGCCGGAAACTTAACCCGGCCGGCCACCGACCCCGAGATAATGGCCGGTGTGATGATGGCAAAGACACCCTGGAAAATCATGAACGCATACTGCGGTATGGTAGCCGAGTAATCGGGATTGGGATCAGCACCAACACCAGTGAGCCCAATCCAGTCCAAACCGCCAATGATATGGTTGATATCCGGGCCGAAGGCCAGGGAATAACCCCAAAGCACCCACTGCAATGAAATTACACCCAGGCAGATGAAACTCTGCATGATGATGCTTAAAACATTTTTGGTACGGACCATTCCCCCGTAAAAAAGTGCCAGACCGGGAGTCATTAACATTACAAGTGCTGCGCCGAGAAGTACAAAACAAGTATCACCGGTGTCAATTTTGGGAGGTTCGGCTGCGGCTGCCGGGGCGTCTCCTTCGGCAGCCAGCACGATGGGAGTCAGGAATAGGGTCAAGATCAGGAGTATACTTACAATCGCAGGCAGTTTTTTCATTATGATATTCTCCTTTCGAGCCATTGTTCTTTATTAATTGCATTGCGGATTGCACTGAGGCTAAATCAGCCACCGCTGCAGGCGACGGAGGACAGCTTTCACGGCAAACACCTCCTTGGCATGGATGTATGAAAATGAAATGTCCTGGAGGACGGGCCTCCAGGACATCATTGTCCTAAAAAGTTTAAAAAAAGACGCTCGCACCGGTCCGGGCAGGGGGACCGATGTAAGCGTCGCTGCTTACCTTGGTAATTCCATTAATTTTATACCGTTATTTTTATGTGTCTTGGAAAAAGAACATTGCTATGCGGTGTAGTTTATTTTTATAATAACGGTAATAATTTGCTTGAATTATCATGGGGGAATTATAGCACCTTTAATTTTAAAATGCAATAGCTTTTTTTAGAAAAATAAATAACAGCATTAATTTAATTGAAAAATCAATGGTGTTAATAAAAGCCAATGTCGATTTTGTCTATAATATAGCAATTTATGTCTGATTGCTTATAATTAGTCATGTTTATCCTTATAAAAATATGATTCTGTTTGGCGAAATAAAATCCTAAAAAAGGTATTGCATTTAAAAAATGGAAATGCTATAATTAGGTCCATAAAAATTCACCAAAACAACAATTAAGTAATTACCGTTATGCTGATGGGCCTTACTGCGGTTCAAGGCCAAATTAACAGCGGAATCCATAACGGTATCAAATTGCTGGAATGATTTTTGGCTAAGCAAAGAAGCTTACTTACGTTCTATGTAAGAGTAGAACATAAGTAAGCTTCTTTTTTAGTAGTTAGCGATAAATTTTCGTAGAACTGCATCTGATTTACTGTTAAGAGAAGAGGAGGGTGGAACATGAGAGAAGAGGAAGAAAAAATTCTGGCAAAGCTGAAAACCGCGGTGGAAGAAATGGAGAGCGAAATGGCGGAAGCAGCGGCGCGAGAGGCGCTG
>JAEZQV010000254.1 GCA_023441125.1 Bacillota bacterium | reverse complement strand
GCATGCGGCAGGCCGTGAGCCCTTTGGTGCCGCATACAGACGTTTTTCTTGTTTTACAACAGGCCGACCAAATCCAGGCTGGGTTTTAAGGTTTCCTTGCCGGGAGCCCATCTCGCCGGGCACACCTGATCGCCGTGCTCAGCCACAAACTGGGAAGCCTGTACCCGGCGCAGCAGTTCTTCGGCGTTCCGACCGATATTGCCTGCCAGCACTTCATAGGCAACAATTTTTCCTTCGGGATTAATGATAAAGGTGCCTCTTTCGGCCAGGCCGGCGCTTTCGATCATAACGTCGAAATCTCTGGCCAGGGCTCCTGTCGGATCAGCCAGCATGGGGAAGCGGATCTTTTTGATGGTCTTGGACGCATCATGCCAGGCTTTATGTACAAAATGGGTATCGCAGGACACGGAATAGATCTGGCAACCGATCTTCAAAAAGTCTTCATGTTTGTCCGCCAGATCTTCGAGCTCGGTCGGGCACACAAAAGTGAAGTCCGCCGGATAGAAGAAGAAGACGGACCATTTGCCTGCAAGATCCTGCTTGGTTATCTCCTGAAAATCATTGTTCACAAAGGCCTGCACTCTGAAGTCGCTGACTTCCTTGCCGATTAATGACATTGAACGTAGCCTCCCTTATTATCTTTTTTTATTTGCACCATAAATAAACTATGGTTGCTGCCAAACGGTTGGTGAGAGATTACCTGATAAATAAATTTTATTATTTACTAATGGATATTGTTCTCAATTAATAATTTATCGTATTTAGATAATTTTGTCAAGAGGGCAAAGAAAATTTATTAATGTACACAGAATACATTCGAAAATCGAATTTACAAGCAAGCGCCAAAGTATTATAGTAAAGGCATGAAAAACATTGACACAAAATCGCAATTGCAGCTTGCGGTCCGCACGCTGCCGGGCATGATTACCGCTCTGCTCAGGGAAGAGATATTGGCCGGGGAACTGGCGGGCGGCATTCAGCTTAAACAGGAAGAACTGGCTTTACGGTTTAGCGTTAGTATGAGTGCCCTGCGGGAAGCGTTAAAAAGCCTGGAGGCCGAGGGACTGGTCACGTTCTATCCTAACCGGGGCGCGGTGGTCAGCGATCTGTCAGTCGACGAAGCCAAGGAGATATTCGACATCCGGCTGTTTCTGGAATTAGGCGCCCTGGAGCTGGCCATTCCCCAGCTGACAGAGACTGATCTCGCCGAAGCCGGCCGCATCCTTGCGGAGGCCGATGAGGAAACCAACAGCCGCCGCTGGGGCGAACTAAACTGGCAGTTTCACGAAACCTTATATTTTCGGGCTCACAGGCCAAAGTTGCTGGCATTGATCCGCAGCCTGCACAACAATGTGGAACGGTATATGCGGCTGTATTTGTCCACGATGAATTATCAGGCCAAATCCCAGGCCGAGCACCGTAAGCTGCTGGCCGCCTGCGGGCAAAGCGACATTGCGGGCGCACAGGCAATTTTGCGCGAACATATGGCCGAGGCGATAAGCACGCTGGCCGGGTACTTAACGCCGAGCAGGGAAAAATGAGGAGGCAGCGGTATGTCAACTGACCGGATCTTATGTTCGAAAAAGTCCTATATCGAAGCCAAGCCGTCCATTAGCATCAAGCGGGCCGAAGCCTTTACCGCCTCGCATAAAAATACTGAGGGCGAAGCGGTGATTATCCGTCGCGCCAAGGCATTTTTGGCAGTTTGCCAAAGCATTCCCGTCACCATTTTCACCAGGGAACTGATTGTCGGCTCCATCGGTGAATTTCAGAGGTCCGGCATCATTTGCCCGGAGTATTCGTGGCAGTGGGTTCAGGCAGAGATGGATTCGTTTGCAACCCGGCAGCAAGATCCATATTTAATTGAGGAAGAGGCAAAACAGACACTGCGGGAAGAAATATTTCCCTATTGGCAGGGGAAGTCGCTGGAGGAAACCTTTCTCGCCCGGATAAACCCGGCAACAGCCAAACTATTAATCGATACCGGCATTATTGATAATGACTCCAAGTGGCGCAGCGCCGTCGGTGAAGTCACTGCCGACTATCAGGATATTATTTTCAAAAAGGGCTTTGGCGGTTTACAGGCCGAAGCACAGGCGCATCTGGCCCGCCTGGAGCCTACTACCCCGGCCGCGCTGGCGCAAATCGACTTTTACCAGGCGGCCGTGCTGGTCTGCGAAGGCATCATTACCCTGGCCCGCCGGTATGCCGCCCAGGCGGAAGTTTTGGCGCAGGGTGAGTCCGCTGCCGGCCGCCAGGCAGAATTACTGCAGATTGCCGCCATCTGCCGGCGAATTCCGGAACAGCCGCCGGCCAGCTTCTATGAAGCCGTCCAGACGGTATGGTTTACCCAAGTGGGTTCCATTCTGGCGGAAAATTCGCTGGCCCTCAATCTGGGCCGGTTTGATCAGTACATGTATCCCTATTACGCCGCCGATCTGGCAACAGGCGTTATCACCGCGGACAAAGCCCAGGAGCTTATCGAAGCGCTCTGGCTTAAACTGTCCGAATGGGTGTGGGCGATTTCCAGCAATACCGCCAAATTCTTTGCCGGCTACAACTCCTTCCAGAACCTGACGGTGGGCGGACGCACGCGGGCAGGCCGGGACGCCACCAATGCCCTGTCGTATATGTGTCTGGAGGCTACCAAAAACGTCAAGACCCATCAGCCGGGGTTGAGTGTGCGGATTCATCCCGACACGCCGGAGGAGTTTTTGCTGGCGGTTTGCAAACTGGTGCGGGCAGGAACCGGTTTTCCCGCCATCCATAATGACCGGCTGGGCGCAGAGATGCTGCTGGCCGCCGGTTTGGCGCCGGAAGATGCCCGTGACTGGAGTAATTGCGGCTGTGTTGTGCCGCATTTCCGCAAAGTGGGCGAGTGGACCTCGGCGGTGAATATCAATTTTGCCGCGGCCCTGGAATATGCCTTGCATAACGGGAACAGCCTCCTCACCGGCCAGGCGATGGGACTTAAGGAGGCCGGGGAGTTTAGCAGCTATGAAGCGGTGCAGCAGGCGTTTTTCAGCCAGCTGGCCAACCTGATCAAGCACGCGGTCATCGGCAGCATCACCGCCCAGCAGATTCATGCTGAAATGGTGCCCCGGCCTTATTTGTCACTGTTGGTTGACGGCTGCATGGAAAAAGGCCAGGACCTGAGCCAAGGCGGCGCCAAATATAATGTGGGACCGGTACTGACCGGCATTGGCGTGGCGGATGCGGCGAATTCGCTGGCCGTTATTAAAAAATTAGTGTTTGCGGAACAAAAATATACGCTGGCCGAGCTGACCAGGGCGCTGGCTGCGGACTGGGAAGGCTGGGAAGAACTGAGGCAAGCGGCGCTGGCCTGTCCGAAATACGGCAATGATGACGACGAGGTGGACCATATTGCCGTGGAGATTACGGAGTTTTACCACCAGGAAGTACGGGCTTACAAAGACTACTTCGGTTCGCCGTTTAATTCCGCCTTTATGGGTATTTCCAACTACATACCGGCCGGCAGCGTCATTGGAGCCACGCCGGACGGACGCAAAGCCGGCAGTCCTTTAACCGAGGGCGTTTCCCCCCATGCCGGGACTGATTTGACCAGCCCGACGGCGGCGATGCGCTCGGCCGCTAAAATCAATCACGATGTGCATGCCGGCGGGACCCTGCTCAATATCAAGTTATCCCCGGAACTGCTGGCATCAGAGCGGAGCCTGAAAAATCTGGCCGCTATTGTCAGAGCCTATTTTTCCCTGGGCGCCTTCCATGTTCAATTCAACGTCATTTCCGCCGAGGTATTGAAAAAGGCCCAGGCGCAGCCGGAAGAGTACAAAGACTTACTGGTCAGGGTGGCCGGTTACAGCACGCAGTTTGTTAACTTGTCCCGGGAAGCGCAGGATGCCATTATTGCCAGAACAACCTATGAAACACTGTAAGTAATTGCGGGTGATACACAATGAGCAATGTTGCCGGCCATATATTTCAGATACAGCGCTGGTCCGTTCACGATGGCGAGGGCATCCGCAGCACTGTTTTTTTCAAAGGCTGCCCGCTCCGGTGCCAGTGGTGCGCCAATCCGGAGTCCTGGCAGGAGCAGACTGAGATCCTGTTTTTCCGCGGGAAATGCATTCACTGCGGCCGCTGCCGGCAGGCCTGCACTGCCGGCCTGGCCGACGCTGAACGGGGACCAGGCGGTAAAATACCAGGCAAAAGTTGCCTGGGCTGCGGCCAATGCTGCGCAGTTTGCCCGGCCGGCGCCCGCAAGAAAATCGGCGCTGACATGACTGTCGATGAAGTCATGCAGGTAATCAAACGGGATGCCGTTTTTTACCGGGAATCAGGCGGCGGTGTTACTTTCTCGGGCGGGGAGCCGTTCTTGCAGGCCGGTTTCCTGCGGCAGCTGGCCGCCGCCTGCAAGTGCCTGGGCCTTGATACCGCCGTTGAAACCTCCGGCTATTTTGACTGGGGGCAGGCGGCGGACATTGTCGCCGATCTGGATTTCATTTTTGTTGACATCAAGCATATGGACAATGCCGTTCATAAACAACTGACAGGCGCCGGGAATGAGCAAATCCTGGCGAATGTCATGCGGCTGGCTGCGCTTCAGCCGACCGTAGTGCGCGTGCCCCTGCTTGCCGACATTAATACCGATGCGCATAATATCCGGACTATGTGTGAGTTCCTTAAGCGGCAGACCGCGGTCAGGGGAGTAGAACTGCTGCCTTATCATAACCATGGCGAGGAGAAATTAAAAGCATTGGGCGCCGTGCCCCGCGCGTTCGCCAAACCGGACGCAGCGGGGCTGGCAGCGGTCAAGGAAATTATTACAAGCTATGATATACCCGTTTGGGACTTTACATAAGGAAGAAATGCAAAGTATTCCAACAATTAACAATAGGGGCCGTTTGGGGGCAAAACGAAGCAATAGCGGCAATTAGGGGCGTATTGCACGGTGATTTGCCGATTGCCGCCGGATTTCACTGGTAGTATACTGGCGGTGGGAGGTGGCAAAATGCTGCAAGATCAAGAGGTCGCCATTGGCCTTTCTCACTTGGCCGAATCTATTTGCAATCAGTGTCCGATGAGCGAAACCTGCGACGAGTTGCCTGTTTGTGGCGATATCCAGTTATTAAAAAGAGCCGAGAAGCTACTGGCGGAAGCATAAAGCCGGAAAAGCCAATTTGAAAATTTATATCATTTGCTTGGCGTACAATTCCCCTTCAGGGTTAACGTGTTTTGTTAAGTCGTGTACTAATAAGACATGTTAACCGGGAAGGGGATTTTTATGGCGCATTACTTTAGGCGTTTGCACAATGAAACCCTGCCCTCAGGACCGGACTGCCGGTTTTTAGGGCAGGGTTTTCCTTTTGGGCTTATGCTAAACCCAACTTCAGCCGGCAGCAGAAAGCTCGCAGTTTTGATACATAATTACCCGAAACCAAGAGAATCTTATACCCAAATGAATGATCTGGAGTTGATAAATTTGAGCAATCAAGCAATATTATGGGCCAGCGTTGCCCTGGCCTGGCTGTCCACACTGCTCCTAAAGCAGGAGGAACTGCGGCGGTACATGCCGGTGGCGTTATTTTGCTCGCTGGCGTTTGCCTTCATTTTTGAAATGGGCATTTCCCTGCAATGGTGGGCAGTGAAGGAAGCCACCTTCCCGCTGATTAATATTCCTATCTTTATTTATGGACCTTATCTAATCGGCACCATCTGGATTTTCAAATACACGTACGGACGCTTCTGGTTGTTTCTCGTTACCAATATTGTCCTGGATTACTTTCTGGTTTTTTTCCTGATAGACTGGTTTATCCGGCGCGGCGTCTGGGAAGCGTACATATCCTATTTTCAGGGAGTACTGGTCACAGTTGTGCTGGCTGTAGCTCTCTATGGCTACCAGCTGTGGCAGTCGGGCGATGTTCGCCTGGCAACTTCATCAGGTGTGCAGCCTGCGGCCGCCAAACCCCTGGAGGAAGAGCAGACCGACAAACCGTAAGGTCAAAAACCAGTTGCTTTAGTAGCTGGTTTTTATTTATACAGCAGAACGTAGGAAATGAGGGGACAGGAAGGGTGTTTTGTTCAGGAGTAAAGTAATTCGTCAAGGCTTGGGTCCTGGTATTTTGTTGATAAGTATACCAGCAAAAAACCGTCATGCCGGTATGACGGTTTTTTATGAAATGGCCTGATCTACGAGGAAATAATTAGAATATCTCTTTGGCGGAATAACTTTCCGGAAAACGGTGGCTGACTGCTTCAAATTCACTTAAGAAAGGCAATACTGCAGGCGAAGCGCAATCGGTTCGCCAGGCCAGCACAACATCCAGCCGGCAGTCAGCACCTGTTAGATCAATATAGCGAATAGGCGGATTTGCATACACTTGCGTATGGCGCGGCAATATCGAAATTCCCAGCCCCATCTCAATCATCATAAACACAGCATCCAAGCGAGAACTTTGACGTACAATATTGGGAACAAATCCTCCGGCTTTACATATTTCTAATGCATGCGCAAAGCTGTTCGGCGTGTGATCCGGGGAAAGCAGGACAAAAGGCTCCTTGGCTAATTGCGAAATATTAAGGCTAGTTTCGTTGGCAAAAGGATGGTTATGGGGCAACACGGCCGAGACTATGTCACTGTATATGGGTTTCCAGTTCAGTTTTGGAGAATTTGTCGGCAGCTCCATTAGCAAAGTAAAACCGATATCTATATCCTTGCGGAGCAAGGCATCTGTTAACATCCGGGCATTTTCGTAGGAAGAGAACTGCAATTGAATTTTTGGGTGAACACGGTTAAAATGCATAACAAATGGCACAAAAAAGTTCTTTACAGCCGCACCCAAGAACCCAATGTTTATACAGCCGGTTAACCCTGATGCGGCCAGACGGATTTTTTCAAGAGTTTCCTCATAACGGGCAAGAAGTATTTGCGCTTCTTCCAAGAGTAGCTTACCTACCGCTGTCAATTGAACAGAATGCTTATTGCGTACAAATAACTGTACGTTTAATTCTTGTTCCATTTCAGAGATATGCCTGCTAAGTACTGGCTGTGTAATAAACAAATTTCTTGCGGCCATACTGAAATTCAGATGCTTCGCAAGCACGATGAATTCACGCAATTGGCCAAGCTCCATAAATCCTCCTAACTTTTTATGCCATCCCCGTAGAATTTCAGCAGTGTTGTCAGTAGTTTCACACTTTTGCGTTGCACTTGGGGATAGTATAAATGACAGAATTTCATGCTTTGCTAGCAGTTAAATGGGACAGTTACCACTCAATTCATAATTATACTATGAATTTTATTATGATGGAAAGATCAAAAAATTGAAACAATTATTAACCATAAACTGAGCCCGCTAATTGGAGACTCGCTATCAGTCCAATTAACGGGCTCAGTATTTCATTATTGATTTGTAATTCTTTTTATGCATAAGAGCGCAATCAGATAAGTATTTCCCTTTTTTTTTACGAGAAACTAGAATTAAAAATGAAAAAAAGAAAATTCTGATGCTTTTTACTATTTAGAATGCTGTCGCGACAGTAACAGGATTTTACTATAGGGGAGGGGGTGTGAGGATGTCATTTTGGAATGTGCGCAGTAATTTTTTACGGCATTATCATTGTTTTTCACCGTAAATCAAGTGATATCCATGCAAAGTTTGTTACATACAGCCTATTTTTACAATGTTAATATTTGCAGATAAAAAATTGTAAATTATAATTTCGCATTTGGGCTTGAATAGATTCTGTAATAAAAAAAGGTGGGTATTTTATGAAAAAGAAGATTATAATGCTGGCTGTGGCTGGTGCCTGCTGCTTAGGAAGCGTGGCCGCTGCAGCTACCAGCGAATATAATGACGTTCCACTCAGTCATTGGTCTTATAATGCGATAGGCGAACTTACCAAGGCCGGCATTATTAATAACGGCACTCTCCCGAATGATAGAATTATGACCCGCCATGAAATGGCGCAAATTGTCGCCAATGCTATGACGAAAGCGGATAAAGCCAGTGACGGCAACAAAATCCTTATTGATAAGCTAGTGAAAGAATATGCTGATGAATTACAAGCCATTGATATGCTGCCGGTAAAAAAGGCTGAACCGGATAATGACAGGTTTCATTACTTCGGCCTGTTCGGCAACCGATATGATCACATGGATAAAGAAGGCATTACCGATAAAAGTAGTGTAATGATTTTAAATACCTACTATAAAGTAAATGACAAATTTACCTTTGTGACGGAAAATGAATTGCACAGAATGTACAGCGCTCAGGGTGAACAGTGGAACAGTGAGCCTGTGAACGGTTTTCCTGATGCCAGATCGAATTGGCAGCATTTTGGCCTGCAATGCTATGTCGATGGCCAATTTGACGGCATGAGCACCAAGCTAGGCCGCTTTACCTATATGCCGGCCTTTGGTATAACCCATGGCGAATATCTGCAGGTCGCCGGGGCGCAGGTATCTTTCGGCAAAACTGTAAAAACTACGCTGGTAGCCGGTGAGAATACCATGTATGTTCCGGGAGGCACCTTCGCCAGTATGGGCTATCAGGCGGCTGATATGGTATTTCCGGTAAGTTCGGATACGAATATTAAATTTGCCTATCAAAGAAATCAAAGCAACTTGGGGTTGGCTCCGAATGCTGCCTATACTTATGGTGGTCTTTTACATAACGATGATTACATCAACTACTTTGAAGGCGGCTTCGAAAGCAAGCTCAATAAAGATCTGAAGCTCGAAGCAGCCTACCTGAAAAATAGTTATGATAATAACAATAAAGGCTATTATGTGCAGCTAAAGTATAAAAATGCGATTCCTTTTGTCCCGAAAACTTATGATTTTTATATTACCTACCATAATTTGGAGAGCCAGTCGATCATGTATAATGATTTACGATACTATCCGAACATGAAAGGCGTACGGATTGGTGCTCATTATGCTCCCTGGGACAGCACATTGTTAACGGTTTGGTATGATATGCAGAAATATATTGACGACGGTACCAGTCAACCGTATGGTGCCAAATCTGCCACGGCAGGCGAACGGGACAATTTCTTCCGGATGCAGTTTGACTTCTTCTTCAAATAGGTTAACCTTACCGGCAAAGCTGCTGAGAATGTGACAAGCGTGGTTTGACTGGTAGAATAAAAACTGGAGAGAGACAAAATGAATACGGGGTTGGTATATCCACATTATACCAGTCCAGGTGGGTACCCGGACTGGTATAATGATGTATTCTGGGAGGAATTTACATGCTGAAGCACTATACCCATCTCTTATCGTCACTCAAAGTTGGCAACACAACATTTCGCAATCGTATCTTTACTGCCCCTATGACACTACATTCTTTGCAGGCCACCGAACCTTATCCAAACGAG
>JAEZQV010000185.1 GCA_023441125.1 Bacillota bacterium | reverse complement strand
TATAAACCATCCTGGTATGAACAAAATCCGTTTACTTTTATCAAGGTTGAGGAAGATCCGTCTGTTACTCAGGTGGCGGCTGCAGAGCTTCAGGCAGCAGGGGAGGCAGTGTAATGAGCGGCAATTTTATTGAAAAACCACGGTACCAATGTGCGTTGGGCGGGGCGCTGGTAACGTTAAATGCCTTGAACCGGGTAGTGCCGATCGTGCATTCCGCTCCCGGCTGCGCGGCGGCGGCCGACGGCGCGGCCAAGTCCGGCAGCGGCTACTGGGGCACCAGTTATTGTAATGGACGGGCTACCCCTAGCACCAACATCCTGGAAAAGGAAGTAATTTTTGGCGGCGAAAGCCGGCTGGCTGAGCAGATTGACAGTACCTTGGCCATCGTTGACGGTGATTTGTACGCGGTCATCACCGGGTGTATGACCGACATCATTGGCGATGATGTGCGGTCGGTGGCCGGACGGTTTCAGGCCGGGGGCAAACCGGTGGTGGTGGCCGAAACCGGCGGCTTTCGCGGGAATTCGTCCGGTGGATATGATTTGATGCTCACGGCTCTGATTGAGCAGTATGTAGTCAGGGGCCTGGCGACTATACCCAATCAGATTAATCTGATTGGGGTCGTTCCCACCCAGGATGTTTTCTGGCGCGGTAATCTCCTGGAATTAAAGCGGCTGCTGGAAGCGGCCGGGTTACAGGTAAATACCTTTTTCAGCCCGTTTGATACGCTTGACTCCCTGAAAACATCTTCCCAGGCGGCTTTGAATGTGGTGCTGTCCGAGGTGCACGGTCTGGGGGCCGCCCGGGCCTTTGAAGAAATTCACGGCATTCCGTCTATTAATCTGCCGCTGCCGATCGGGCCGGCAGCCACGGAGAACTTTTTGCGGGAACTGGCCGGCCACATTGCGCTGGATCAGACCCGGCTGACCGAAATAATTTCCGAGGAAACAAAGTGGTACTATGCCTATCTGCAGTATGTGGCCGAACTCTATAATGACTTGGACCTGCAGCGTTTCGCCATCGTGGTGGGCGACGCCAACTACAGCTATGCGCTTACCCGCTTTCTGACCGATGATTTTGGCTGGATTCCCTATCTGGTGGCCGTAACCGACATTCTGGACGACGAGGCCAAGGCCAAAGTCGCCGCGCGCTTTGCCACCCTGCCGCCTGATTTGCAACCCAGGCTGATTTTCGAGACGGACACAAGCCGGATTGCGGCGGCTGTGCGGACGGCGGTAGCAGCGGAAAGCGACGAGTATGGCTTACCGCTTAGCCCGGCTTTTGTCCTGGGAAGTACCTGGGACCGGCCGCTGGCCAATGAATTTAAAGCCGGCTTTCTCAGTGTCACCTATCCGGTTACCAACCGGGTGGTGACCGATCAGGCGTATGCCGGCTACCGCGGCGGCCTGCGGCTGGCTACCGATATTCTGAGTACTTTGATTAGCAACCGGTAAGAAAAAATGTAAAAAGGGGGTGATTATATGGTACTGAAACTTCCGGCGGGGTATTGGAAATTCTTTAAAAAAACGGTTGCAATTGGGATTGTGCTGCTATTATGGCAGGTTATGCCGGGCCTTGGCTATGTTGATACCCGCAGCCTGCCGGCCTTCAGCGAGGTTGTCCGGAGTTTGGCGGAACTGACGTTGTCCGGTGAACTGCTTGAGCACGCAGGTGCCAGTTTTCATCACACCCTGCTTGGCTTTCTGCTGGCAGTGGCCGTTGCCATCCCGCTGGGAATTTTTATGGGTTGGTTTAAACGGGTGGAACGGGTGGCCGATCCGCTTGTGCAAATTTGCCGGAATACGGCAACGCTGGCCTTATATCCGGTTTTTATCCTGGTTTTTGGGCTGGGCGAACTGTCCAAAATCGGGATCATATTCTGGGGCTCGGTCTGGCCGATCCTGATTAATACCATTGAAGGCGTGAAGACGGTGGATCCGCTTCTGGTCAAGGCGGCCCGCTCCATGGCGATATCCCGGCTGGCCTTATTTGTCCGGGTTATTTTACCGGCCGCCGTGCCGGCCATTATTACCGGCCTCAGAATAAGCGCCACCCGGTCCATTATTATTCTGGTGGCGGCAGAAATGCTGGGCTCCAATGCCGGTCTGGGATTTTTAATCTTTGATTCGCAGCACAAGTATGAGGTAGAAAGAATGTATGCCGGCATTTTGCTGTTAATCATGCTGGGCATGTCGGTCAACTATCTGATTGTCCGACTGGAAAACTACCTTACCCGCTGGAAAGGTCCGGTAGAGAATGTGTAGTCATAGCAAAGGCGTGAGCGCAGGGCGCAGCCGGCAAGTGGACCGGTATAACTATTAAAAGTGGATAATGAGATAAGGAGTGAGTGGCATGAGTGTAACGCACAAAATTGCGGAAGTACTTGATAAGAAGTTGGTTTCAACCATAACGAATGACGTGGTGATCGGTATTGATATCGGTTCACGCACCGGCAAGGCAGTTTTGCTGGCTGACGGCAAACTCTATACCGCCATTACACCGACCGCTGTATTTACCCAGCAGACCGCCGACAAACTGTTTGGCATACTGCTTAAGCAAACGGACTTTAAACATGCCGACATTCAATACATTGTCGGCACCGGCTACGGGCGGATTTCCCTTAATTTCGGCGAAATTCCCCACAAAATCGTTACCGAAATTTCCTGCCATGCCATGGGGGCCCATGTGCTCAATGCCAATGTGCGGTCGATCGTAGATATCGGCGGCCAGGATTCCAAGGCCATCCGGGTGGATCCCAAAAACGGCAAGGTCGTGGAATTTATCATGAATGATAAATGCGCCGCCGGCACCGGCCGCTTTTTAGAAAAGGTAGCGCAGCTTTTGGATCTAACAACCGAGGACCTGGGACGGGAAGCGCTTAAGGCCACCAAGCCGTCCGATATCAGCAGCCAGTGCGTGGTATTTGCCGAGTCGGAAGTCATTTCGCTGAAGGCCAAAGGCGAAAAAAGGGCCGATATTGCCGCCGGCATTCATATTGCCACCGCCCGCCGCATCCGTAATCTGTTCAACCGGATCGGACTGGAACCGGACCTGGTATTTACCGGCGGCGTGGCCAATAACGCCGGCATGAAAAAGGCGGTGGAAGAAGTGCTGGGCCACGCCATCAGTGAAGTCAAACTGGACACTATTTACGCCGGTGCGCTGGGCGGGGCGGTCATTGCCCAGAAAACCTTAGCGGCGGCTGCCGCAGAAAAAGAGGATTTGTCGGCGTCGGCAAGCTAAGCCGGCCAGAGTAACCGACAATAGCCGGTCAGCTGTTAAACTGAAGGCTAGGACACAATGCTCTTAGCCTCTGTAGATTTCAGTACATCTTATCTCAGCAAATTTACCATACGTTATAACACGGAGGCGATATCATGAACATGCGGGAAAAACGCGGCCGGCCGGCAATGGCTTTGGCTGCAATCATAATGGCAGTCTTGTCGCTGGTGCTGTTTGGCTGCGCCAAGCAACCGGAGACTGCCCAGGCGGTAAAGGAAAATGCGGCGAAACAGCCGGATATAATCAGGGTGCCGACACCCACGGATGTGACCCGGCCGGATATCTATATGATTGCCGAGGAATTGGGATATTTTGCCGAAGAAGGCATTAAGCTTGAATATGTCGGGGCGGTACCGTCACCGCAGCTGGTTGCTTCCGTAGTGGCGGGAAAAATTGATGTCGGCGCCGCGCATATTAACAGAACCATTGCCGGGATTTCCGCCGGCGCCAAAATAAAAGCGGTAGTAGCCGGCACCGAAACCACCCGGGAAATACCGCATATGGTCTTTGTAACCCTGGACAACAGCCCGGTTAAAAATGCCCGGGATATGGTCGGGAAAAAGGTGGGCATACCCACCATCGGCGGCTGCAACGAATATACGCCGTACGCTTATTTAAAGAAAAACGGCATAACAGAACCTAAAGGCAAGATTGAGGTGGTTATTATGCCGGAAGCCAATCTGGAACAGGCGCTCAGACAGGGGGATATCGACGTGGCCGGGTTCCATAAAAACCCCAATTTCCTGCTGGCGCGCGGCGGCTTAAAAATCCTGTTCAGCGATTATGATGTGTTCGGCACGATCGGCGGCGGCACTCCCTTCTATTTTTCGGAAAAATTCATTAAGGAAAAACCGGACGTCGTCAGACGCTTTGTCAAAGCAGTGGCTAAAGCCAATGACTGGGCGGATGCCAATCAGCAGCAGGCCATTGATATTACTGTCAAAAGAGCCAATATTGATCCCAAACTGCTGCGCAACGGCTATTTTGCTCCCAAGGGTATCATCCAGCCGGAGACGGCCACCGTCTGGCTTGATTTGCTGAAGGAATTCGGTGAAATCAAAAATGATGTAAAACCTGAGCAAATTTTTACTAATGAATTTAACCCTAACGCCAAAATATAGGCAGTCAGGAAGACACGGGAAAGCGAGGCTATATTATGGACATTGAAGATATTCAGAGTCCGCGTGATTATCTGATCTATAGCAAAAACGAAGTGCATCATTATTCACCGGCCATTGGCCGGCTGCTGGATTTGTCCACTAACTATGTAGAGGATGCTGAGAAAGCCTACGCCGCAGGCAGGATTAACGCCGTCTGGTCCAGGGCGACCGGCTGGGAAATACCCCTTGCGTATGCGTCCGGTATTATTCCGGTAGCGTACAGCGAGATGGGACGGTTAAGCGATCTGGAATCAGTAACCATCGCCGAGGACTATTATCAGTTTCCCCAGGAAACGTGCTCCATGGTGAAATGTACGGTCGGCCAGTGGCATAAACGCCGGGGCAGCGGCATCAAGCGGATTATCGGCGCCAGCGTGGCCTGCGAGCCGTATAACCTGGCCTGGGAATTGATGCGGCGGGAAGGGTATGACGTTCATGCCATCGACGTAGTGTACCGGGCCCCCGGCGTAAAAGGGGAACGACTGGAGCAGTTAGTCCGGTTTCTGATCGAGCAAATTCATGAAACGGCAGAATGGCTGACAGGCAGCAAAAATATTGATGAAGACAAGTTAAGCGTGGAAATTCAGCGCAAAAACCGGCTGATTGCCAAAGTAAGAAAAATCTTAGAGTTAAGAGTGAAAAATCCGTACTATATGCGCAGCCTGCCGTCTATTTATTTGCTCACCGGCTTGAATACCTATTTTGGCAAACCAGCGGAATATGAGGCGGTATTAGATGAGTTGATCAGGGAACTGGCAGCGGCGCATATCGATAAAAATGACCTGGCCAAGGTGATTCCCCTGGTGTGGGTCGGCAGCGCCGGCCAGGAATTCGGCATTTATGAAGCCATTGATCAGGCCGGCGGCGCTTTGCTGGGATTTAGGGGCTATCCGTTCAATAACTATGACGAGACTTTGCCGCCGGTGGAGGCGTTGGCCCGGCATGTGCTGGGCAATCAGGAAGCCGGTGCTTCCATCTATGTGCAGAAAGTTATTGAACAGGAATTGAAGAAAGTCAAAGCCAGAGGTTTGGTCCTGTACGGTTATCTGGGCTGCTCCTACGGCAGTGTGGCCAGGGAGATGTGGCGGGACTACTTCCATAAAAAAGGCTTTCCCAGCATAAACATTGAAGGCACCTTTCAGGTAGGACCGCCGACGGGGCAAATTTTAACAAGAATCAGGGCATTTGTAGAGATGCTGGCTTAAACTAAAGAGGAGTGAAAACAAAATGAAAATTGCGGAAGTAATTGATGCGAAGCTGGTACCGGCACTGACCGGGGCCACGGTAGTAGGCATTGATATCGGCTCGCGCACCGGTAAAGCGGTGCTGCTGACTGGTGACGAACTGTATACGGTACAGACTCCCACCGGTATCGATATGCAGGAGACCTCCGATGAACTATTGGCGGAACTGCTGGAACTGTCCGGGCTGAAACGCGCGGATATCAGCTACATCGTGGGGACCGGTTACGGCCGGGTGGCCATGGCGTTTGCCGAAATACCCCACCAGATTGTGACCGAAATCTCCTGCCACGCCATGGGCGCGCATTACCTGGACGCCGGTATCAAGACGATTATTGACATCGGCGGCCAGGATTCCAAAGGCATAAAGGTAGATCCGGAAACCGGCCGGGTAGTGGAATTTGTCATGAACGACAAATGCGCCGCCGGCACCGGCCGGTTTTTGGAAAAGGTCGCCCAACTGCTGGATTTGGACTTAGGTGAACTCGGACCGGTGGCGATTCAGGCGACCCAACCTGCGGAAATCAGCAGCCAGTGCGTCGTGTTCGCCGAATCCGAAGTTATTTCGCTCAGGGCCAAAGGCGCCACCCAGGAAGATATCGCGGCGGGCATTCACCTGGCCACCGCCCGCCGGGTCCGCAATCTCCTGAGCCGGATCGGTCTGGAACCGGGTCTGGCTTTCTCGGGCGGCGTTGCCAACAACATTGGCATGAAGAAAGCCATTGAAGACCTCTTAGACCATCCGGTCAGCGAATTTAAACTGGACGCTATTTACGCCGGTGCGCTGGGGGCTGCTATTCATGCCCAGAATTATCAGGCCGCCGGGATTTACGGCACCCAGACAGCCGGCAGCGGGTTCTCGCTGGATTTGACAGAACTGGAAAACCGGATCGCCAAACAGCAGGAAACCATCATCACCGGCGCCGACGGCAAAAAGAAGGTCGGGTATTTGTGCACCTATACCCCGCTGGAACTCATTAATGCCGCCGGTGTAAACCAGGTGCGGCTGTTCAAAATGGGCAACACCGAAGTGGTGGCCAGCGGCGAGCAAATCACGCAAAGCGTATTTTGCGATTTTACCAAGAGCATCCTGGGAGCTTTTAAGGAAGGAGATCCTTTATATAAAGCGCTGGATAAGGTATATACCTTCTATACGTGCGACTGCATAAAAAAAGTCGGCGAGGCCATTGGCGATTTCTTTGCCCCCACCGACATTTACATTCTGCCCCGGCTGCGGCATAAGGATTCCTCCCGCGGTTATTACCGGACGGAAATCCTCAACTTTAAGGAAGATCTGGAAAGACTGTCAGGCAATACTGTCAGCGAGGAGGCCGTACGGGAACAGATCAAGCTGTACAACCAGGTGCGCGGCGTACTCAAACAAATTTCCGATTTGCGCAAGCGGGATAATCCGCCGCTCAAGGGCAAGGATTTTCTGGATCTGATCAAAGCTTACTATTACCTGCCGCCGGCTGAACTGTTGATACTGTACACAGAAATCTACGAAAAACTAACAGCCGTACCGGCGGAAGGTCCCAAACCCATCCGGCTGATGATGGCGGGCGGCATTGTGGCCGACGGTGACCGGCGGCTGCTGGCGTTAATCGAAGACACCGTAGGCGCGCGGGTAGTAATTGAAGACCACTGCACCGGTTCGCGCAATGCCAGTTTCCAGATCAGCGAGGAGGGCGATCCTTACCAGGCACTGGCCGAAGGCTATTTGGACCAGTCGCCGTGCACGCGGATGAAACCGCTGCAGGAGCGGGTTACCATATCGGGCGATTTGGCCCAGGAATACAAGGTGGACGGCATCCTGTACGTATATCTCAAGTTCTGCCCCTGCTACGGACAGATCAAGCACGAGTTTTTCCGGCATTATCAAAAACTGGGCATACCTGTGCTGGAAGTGCCGGTGGATTACTCGGCCAGCGACCAGGGCCAGCTCAAGACCCGCCTGGAAGCCTTTATCGAAGTTCTGGGCGAAAGAGGAGGCGTAGTGGCTGATGCAGATCGAGGAAGTGCAAAACCAGCGTGATTATCTGGTATATAGCAAGGAGGTTCATGGCTATTCCCCGGCGATAGGCAAACTGTTGGATCTCTCGGCGTCCTATATTTACGACGCCGAGCAGGCCTACCAGGCCGGCCAAAATGCTATCTGGTGCCGGGCCAGCGCCTGGGAGGTGCCGCTGCTGTACTCGCTGGACACTATTCCGGCCGTTTTTAGCGAAATGGGGCGGCTGAGCGACCGGGAGGCCATGCAGATTGCCGAAGATTATTATCAGTTTCCGGTAGAAACCTGCTCGATGGTAAAATGCACGGTCGGCCAGTGGCATAAACGCCGGGGCTCGAGCATTAAGCGCATTCTGGGCACCAGCTCGGCCTGCGAGCCATACAACATGGCCTATGAGGTCATGAAGCAGGAAGGCTATGATGTTTACTGCATTGAAAGCATCTATCGGGCGCCCGGCGTGGCCGGCCGGCGGCTGGACCAGCTCAAAAAATTCTTTGTAGAGCAGATCTATGGGGTGACCGAGTGGCTGACAGGCCAACGTTATATTAATGAAGAAAAGCTCAAAGTGGAAGTGGCGCGCAAAAACCGGCTGATTGACAAGATCAAAAGAATCTTGGACCTCAGAGTGCAGCATCCTTTTTATATTCGCAGCCTGCCGACCATTCTGCTGTTAAATATCGGTTTGTCCACCTATTTCGGCAAACCGGCTGAATTTGAGGCAACGGTGGATTTACTGATTCAGGAACTCGCAACGGCGCCGGTAGATCCAGCTGACCTAAAACGGGTTATTCCCCTGGTCTGGGGGTATGGCACCGGGCAGGAGTTTGGTATTTACGAAGCGATTGATCAGGCCGGCGGTGCCTTGCTGGGACTTAGGAACGTGCCGCTCAAAAAATACCGCGAAGATGTGCCGCCGGTCGAGGCATTGGTTCATTATATTTATGACAATCATGCCGCCGGCGCCGGCACCTATATGCGGGAACTTATCGAACAGCAACTTGACAAAATAAAAGCGCGCGGCTTACTGTTATACGGCTATATCGGCTGCTCTTTTTCCAGTGTGGACAAAGAATTGTTCCGGGAGTATTTTCGTCAGAAAGGCATACCCAGCATCAGTCTGGAAGGCTCCTACCAGGTCGGTCCGCCGACCGGACAGGTACTGACAAGAATCAAGGCTTTTATTGAAATGCTGGCCTGAGAAAAGCTTGTGAATGTGTAGTTAAATTTTAGCGAGGAGGAATAGTGTGGAAATTGATGACATTCAGAGTCAGCGCGATTATGTGGAGCATTGCAAACGGGTGCATAGTTATTCACCGGCGGTCAACAAGCTGTTGGATTTGTCCGAGTCTTATGTGGCCGATGCTGAACAAGCTTTCCGGGAAGGCCGGAAAAAGGCTGTCTGGAGCCAGGCTTTCGGCTGGGAAGTTCCGGTTATCTATGCCTGCGATACCATACCGGTGGCCTTCAGCGAGATGGGCCGGTTAAGCGATAAAGAGGTGATGCTGATTGCCGAAGACTATTACCAGTTTCCGGTGGAGACCTGCTCCATGGTGAAATGCACGGTCGGTCAATGGCATTTGCGCCGCAATACCACGACCATCAACCGCATCCTGGGCAACAGCTCGGCCTGCGAACCCTACAACCTGGCCTGGGAAATCATGAAGCGCGAAGGGTATGATGTATACAACAATGATGTGGTGTACCGCGGACCCACTGTCGAGGGCAAACGGCTGGAAGAGCTGATTACGTTTTTTATTGAGCAGATTTATGATGTAATCGAGTGGCTGACCGGCAGCCGCAACATCGATGAAGATAAACTGCGGCTTGAAATTCAGCGGAAAAACCGCCTGCTGAACAAACTGCGGACCGTGCTGGAACTAAGGCGGCGGCATCCCTTCTACGTGCGCAGCCTGGCAACCATCCTCATGCTGAATATCGGTTTGAACAATTATTTCGGCAAGCCGGAAGAATACGAGGCGGCCATTGATTTACTGATTGAAGAATTGGCAAATAAGCCGGTCAATGCCGACGATTTAAAAAATGTCATTCCCCTGGTCTGGGCGGGGGGAACGGGTCAGGAATTCGGCATTTATGAAGCCATTGACCAAGCTGGCGGGGCGCTCTTAGGATTGCGCAGCGTGCCGTTTAAACTCTACCGGGAAGATGTGCCGCCGGTGGAAGCGCTGGCCCGGTGGGTGTACGACAATGCCGGCGCGGGCGCGGGTGTCTACGCGCGCAATGTCCTGGAGCATGAGGTCAATAAATTAAGCGCCCGGGGCATTATCCTTTATGGCTACATCGGCTGCTCTTTCGCAAGCGTGGACCGGGAAATGTGGCGCAAGTACTTTCATGAGAAAGGCATCCCGAGCATTAATCTGGAAGGGTCATTCCAGACCGGGGCGCCCAGCGGCCAGGTACTCACCCGGGTAAAAGCCTTTGTGGAAATGCTGGCGAGCTAATTATGCAGCTAAACAATAGTACAGGGATGTGGTGCATTTGACGAAAAGTCCCAGGACCAAGCTGACGGGTATGCTTATAGCGGCAATGGTTCTTTTGCTGCTGACTGGCGGTTGTGCCCAAAAGCAACCGGCTACCGCCAATACCGGCAATACAGCTAAACAGCCTGATATCATCCGGGTAGCCACGCCAAGCGCGCCTACCAGTCCTTCCGTTTATTATGTGGGGGATGAACTTGGCTTTTTTGCCGAACAGGGAATAAAGCTTGACTACGCCGGGGTGGTTCCTTCCACACAATTGGTGGCTTCAGTGGTGGCCGGAAAACTTGATGTGGGCGGTGCCCATATCAACAGAACCATTGCCGGCATTTCCGCCGGCGCCAAAATCAAGGCGGTAGCGGCCAACACCGAGACTACGCAGGCTATCCCGCATATGATCGGGGTAGTTACTAAAAACAGTCCGCTAAAAAGTGCGCAGGATATGGTAGGCAAAAAAATCGGCATCCCGCTTATCGGCGGCTGCAACGAATATACGCCGTATGCATTTATGAAGAAAAACGGGATAGTGGATCCCAAGAGCAAAGTGCAAATCATCGTTATGCCGGAATCACAACTGGATCAGGCTTTGCGGCAAGGGGATATCGACCTGGCCATGCTGCATAAGACACCGGACTTTATCAAAGAAAAGGGCGAGTTTACCGTACTGTTCAGTGATTATGATGTCTGGGAAACCATTGGCGGCGCTACGCCAGCGTATTTTTCCGAAAAGTTTATTAAAGAGAAACCGGATGTAGTCAGACGGTTCGTAACGGCTGTGGCTAAGACCAACAACTGGATGAATGCCAACCCGGACAAAGCGATTGAAATCACGGCCAACCGGGCTAATGTTGATCCCAAAACCATCAAGCCCGGCTATTATGCTAAAGATGCGTTAATTCTTGATGATACCGTAACGGTGTGGATCAAGCTGCTCACCGATTTTGGCGAAATAAAAGGCGATATCAAACCAGAGCAGATTTACACCAACGAGTTTAATCCCCAGGCCAAAAAATAGGAATCACAGGGCGGATAACCAGAAAAGTTCATATATCAGTGTTGCGGGTATAGGCAACTGCTGATCAGTTGTTAAGCTGAAGGCCAGGAGTGGAGACATTCCGGCCTTCTTTTTTCATATAGCAGCGGCTGCGGCAGTGTAAGCAGAATTATGTTAAATGGTTTTTAGCCGTAAAGGAGGCGGATGTATGGCAAAGCGAACCCGGCTGCGACAGATAATCTATGGTGTCTTGCTGGTAGGCGTACTGGTGTGGGGAGCAGGCTGCGCGAACAGTAACACCGGACAGGATACCGGTAGTGCTGCCGGCAAAAAGTACGACGAAATCAGGATTCCTACGCCTGTTGACGTTACTTCCACCGTTATTTACTGGGTTGGCGAGGAACTGGGCTACTTTGAGGAGCAGGGAATTAAATTAAATTACGCGGGCACCGTGCCCAGCGGCCAGCTGGTGGCCTCGGTTGTGGCCGGCAAAATTGACGTGGGCGGCGCGCATGTCAACCGGACGATTGCCGGCATCTCGGCCGGCGCGCGAATAAAGGCGGTAGTGGCGCAGTCGGAAACCACGGCAGCAATACCGCATCATACTTACATAACGCGCAAAAACAGCCCGATAAAAGGACCACAGGATCTTATCGGCAAAAAGATCGGTATCACTACTTATGGCGGCTGCAATGAATATATCCCGTACGGTTATATGCGCACCGGCGGGATAAAAGATCCCCGGAGAAAATTTGAAATCATTATCATGCCGGAAACGCTGATGGAGCAGGCCTTGCGTCAGGGGGAGGTTGACATTGCCGGCTTTAACCGGCTGCCGGCCGACCTCAAGGTGAACCCGGAATTTGATTATCTGTTTAGTGATTATGAGCCGTGGGGCACAATCGCCGGCGCCACGCCGTTGTATTTTACGGAGAAGTTTATTAAAGAAAAACCGGATGTGGTTAAACGCTTTGTCGCGGCGATGGCCAAAACCATCAACTGGCAAAATGCCCACCCCCAGGAGGCCGCTGCAATTACCGCCAAGCGGGCTAATCTGGAGCCCAGTAAAGTCAAAATACGCTATTTTGCGCCGGATGGAATCATAAAAGCTGAAACCGTGCAGGTCTGGATCGAGCTGTTAACCGAATTTGGCGAAATCAAGCCCGGCATTAAACCGGAACAGATTTATACCAATGAATTTAACCCCAATTATCAACAGTAGGCATGGATGAGAAAGTGAGTGGTTAGAGGGTGAAGAAAAGTATCCTTATTATTATTGGTGCGTTTGTGATTCTAGTGCTTTTGGCTTTGACTGCAGGGGGTTGTTCCCGGGGCAGAGAGCAAGGTGCCGCCGGTACCGCCGCCAGGCAGTATGACATATTGCGAATTCCCACCACTACGGACGTCCGCTCGACCATTGATGTCTGGGTAGGGGAGGAGCTGGGCTTTTTTGACGAACAAGGCATTCAATTCGAGTATGTCGGCGTTATTCCGTCTACCCAGCTGGTGGCATCCGTTATAGCCGGGAAAATTGACATCGGCGGCGCGCATATTAACCGGACCATTGCCGGCATTTCCGCCGGCGCCAGGATCAAGGCCGTTGTCGGCGGCACCGAAACCACCAGAGATATACCGCATATGGTCTATATCACGCTGGCCGACAGTCCGTTGCGGACGCCGCAGGACCTTGCCGGCCAGCGCGTTGGCTTGTCATTGTCCGGGGGCTGCCATGAATATACGCCGCTGGCCTATTTAAAAAACGCCGGTATAGACGACCCCAAGAACAAAATCCAGTTTACCGTTTTACCGGAGACCATGATGGAACAGGCGTTGCGGCAAAAAGAAATTGATGTCGCCGGCTTCCACCGGGATCCCTGGCAAATAGAAGCCACTAAAGAATTCCGGGTCATGTTCAGCGACTATGATGTCTGGCAGGATATCGGCGGCGAGACACCGGCCTATTTTAGTGAAAAATTCATTAAAGAAAAACCGGATGTCGTAAAACGGTATGTGGCCGCTATGGTGAAGACGCACAACTGGATTAATGCCAATCCCGACAAGGCTGCCGAAATTACCGCCAAACGGGGCAATGTTGATCCTAAGAAAATTAAAAGAGGTTATTATACGCCCAATGGCTTGATCCGGGAAGAAACTGTCACCGTCTGGATCAAGCTGCTGAAAGATTTCGGGGAAATTAAGGGCGATATCAAGCCGGAACAGATCTATACCAACGAATTTAACCCGTATTACAAAAAGTAGCAGTATATTCAGGCCACAACAAGGGAAAGCGAGGGGTGTCTATGAACATAAATGAAGTAAATACACAACTGGATTATTTGGAGTATGCCAAGGAAGTTCATGGGTATTCGCCGGCTGTCGGCAAATTGATTGACTTATCGGCTGCTTATATCGCCGATGCGGAAAAGGCCTACCTGGAGGGACGAAAGAATGCGATCTGGAGCGGCAATCTTGGCTGGGAAGTACCTTTGCTCTACGCCTGCGATACCATTCCGGTAGCGTACAGTGAAATGGGCCGGTTAAGCGACCGGGAAGCCATGCTGATTGCCGAGGACTACTATCAATTTCCGGTGGAAACGTGTTCGATGGTCAAATGTACTGTCGGCCAGTGGCACCGGCGCCGGGGATCAAGCATTAAGCGGATACTGGGGAACTGCTCGGCCTGCGAGCCGTATAACCAGGCCTGGGAACTGATGAAAAAAGAGGGCTATGATGTTTATAATATGGAGGTGTTCTACCGGGCGCCGGGCGTGCACGGGAAACGTCTGGAACAATTGATTCAATTTTTTGTGGAACAGATTTACGGTGTTGTCGAATGGCTCACCGGCAGCCGGGTTATCAATGAAGAACAGCTGCGCATCGAGATTCAGCGCAAAAACCGTTTGCTGGCCAAAGTGAGGAAAATTCTCGATCTTAGAATTAAGAACCCGTTTTATATCCGCAGTCTGCCGACTATTTTACTCCTCAATATCGGGCTCAATAATTATTTTGGCAAGCCGGCGGAATTTGAAGCCATGGCCGATCAGCTGATTGCGGAGCTTGAGACCACACCGGTGGACCCGGCCGACTTAAAACGGGTTATTCCCCTGGTCTGGGGCTATGGCACCGGTCAGGAATTCGGTATTTTTGAGGCCATCGACCAGGCCGGCGGCGCGATCCTGGGCCTCAGGGGCGTTCCGTTCCGGGATTACCGGGAGGATGTGCCGCCGCTGGAGTCGCTGGTGCGCTATATTTATGACAACCAGAGCGCCGGGGCGGGTATTTACGCCCGCAATGTGATTGAACAGGAAATTGACAAGATCAACGCCCGCGGTCTGTTGCTGTACGGTTATATCGGCTGCTCCTTTGCCAGCGTCGACAAAGAAATGTGGCGGGAGTACTTCCATCAAAAAGGAATTCCCAGCATCAGTCTCGAAGGTTCCTTTCAGGTTGGGGAACCGACCGGACAGGTACTAACCAGGGTCAAAGCTTTTATTGAGATGCTGGCGTAAATTCGCAAAATAGAACTTGACAAGCTATTTATAACCATGGTATTTTAGTGCTAATATCGTTATGAATAAGCTCAATAAGCTAAAAATAGCGAGGAACTTGGTTGATCAGATAACTGAAGACCGGGGATGTGTATACATCTTCGGTCTTTTTATTTAATTCATACTGTAGATACCAAGTAATAACAGTGAGGGGGAGCCTGATGAGTCAGAAAAAGGATTTACAAAATTTAAGCTGCACGGACTGCACGATTTACAACTGTCGGAACAGAAGCCGGGAGTTCCCGGGCTTTTGTCTGACCACCAAAGACAATGACGGCCATGCCATTGCCGATGATATTGAGGAAATCAAACAGCATTTGCAGGGTGATAGCCAGGATGCCATTGTTGCCCGGGCATCGGCCCAGGTCGAGGGGTTATTCTATGGCAAAATGACCAGGGTGGAAGAAATCATCGAGTTTGCCAACCGGATCGGCGCCCGGAAGATTGGGATTGCGACCTGCGCCGGCTTGATTGAGGAAGCGAAAATTTTCGCCGATATTCTGGCGGCGAAGGGCCTCAGCTATTACAGTGCAATCTGTAAAGTGGGCTCGGTGGACAAGACGGCAATCGGGGTGCTGGAAGAGCATAAGCTGCGGCCGGGCAATCACGAACCCATGTGTAACCCGATTTTGCAGGCGCGTATTCTGAATCACCAGAAAACCGATTTGAATGTGGTTGTCGGCCTTTGCGTAGGCCATGACTCGCTGTTTACAAAGTACTCGGCTGCCTTGGTTACCACGCTGGTGGTAAAGGACCGGGTGACCGGCCATAATCCGGTAGCTGCCCTGTATACCGCGCATTCGTATCATAAGCGCCTGTTACAGAAAAAAGAAATTGTGTGAGAGACTTTACAATAAAGGTCATATATTCTATAATACCATCATAACGTTTAGTAATTTTTACTTACATATAGGCCAGCCCGTAGTTAACGGCTGGCGGCTGACTGGTTACTACATCAGAGGCCGAAAAATTGCTTTTTAAAAAAGCATTTTTTCGGCCTTTTTCTATTTTCGCCACACCGAGGGAGTTGATTGGCGAGCGCGGGTTGCGCGGCATGAAGAGTTGTGGTTTTAATTGCAGAAAGAAGGGTATTTATGAAGAAAGCAATTATATGGCTACCCGTTTTATCGATCGCTTTAGCGATGATTGTGGATATTTTCATGGTGAATGCCGGCAGGCACATTCCGGTAAAACACCCCTATTTTGTTTATCTCTTAACGTGTTTTCTGGCCGGTTTTGCCACTGTGACCGTCGCCTCCTATTTTAAGCCTAAAGCCAAGGCCTGGATTGAAGAGCAGGCGTTGTTTGTCGCCGTAGCCATTCTCTTTTTAAACCTGCTGAACATGGTAACCAAAAAGCTTGGCTTACTGCCGGTTATCTACTTTCCCACGCTGGATAAGATCCTGGGGGTTATCGTGGAAGACCGGGAATTTCTGGCCCTTTGTCTGGTGTCTTCCGGCAAGCTTTTATTCACAGGCTACTTTTTTGGCGCTATTGCCGGTTTCGCCACCGGGATTGCCGTCGGCTTCAGCAAAGGGGCCGGCTATTGGATCAACCCGCTAATCAGGGTTTTGGGTCCCATACCTTCCACCGCCTGGATTCCCTTAGTACTGATCAGCTTTCCCACCACCTTTTCCGCCAGTGCCTTTTTAATTGCGCTTGCCGTTTGGTTTCCCACCACGGTTATGACCAGCAGCGGCATTTTAAATGTACAGAATGCCTACTTTGAAGTATCCAGCACACTGGGGGCGGGTAAATATTGGCAAATATTCAAGGTGGGGGTGCCGGCGTCCATGCCGCACATGTTTATCGGCCTGTTCAACGGGACTTGTGCTTCCTTTATTACCTTAATGACCGCGGAGATGCTGGGGGTCAAAAACGGTATCGGCTGGTATATCAACTGGCAGAAGGAAATGATGGCCTATGCGAATGTCTATGCGGGTCTCATCCTGATTGCCGTCACTTTTTCCGTTCTCATCACACTCTTATTTAAAGTCCGCGACCATGTTCTGGTATGGCAGAAGGGAGTTATAAAATGGTAGGGGGAATCCGAATTGCAGGGGTGGTCAAACGTTTTCCCCAGCAGGATGCGGCAGACGTCGTGGCCTTAAGCGGGATTGATTTAACCATTGAAGCCGGGGAGTTCGTGTCGCTGATTGGTCCTTCCGGCTGCGGCAAATCTACGTTGCTCCGGCTGATTGCCGGGCTGAACGGGGCCGATGAAGGCAAACTGTATATTGATAATGAAGAGATTAGCCGGCCGTCCTACGAACGCGGCCTGGTTTTTCAAAATCCCATGCTGTTTCCCTGGCTGAACGTGCATGACAATGTGGCTTTTGGGCTGAAAGCCCGTAAAGTATATAAACAAAGCAAGGAGGAAGTGGCCAAATTTATTGAGCTGGTAGGCTTGTCGGCTTTCCATAAGTCGTATCCGCATCAGCTGTCAGGCGGTATGGCCCAGCGGGCCTCGCTGGCGCGTGCATTGGTCAATCATCCCAAAGTACTGCTCTTGGACGAACCGTTGGGGGCGCTGGACGCTTTTACCCGCATGAACATGCAGGATGAGCTTATTCGCATCTGGCAGGAACGGCAAACGACCATGATCATGGTGACCCATGATGTCGATGAAGCCATTTATTTGTCAGACCGCATTATTGTCATGACGCCCAGACCAGCCAAGATTGAAAGCTGCATCAGCGTGAAGCTGTCCAGGCCCAGAGCCCGCAGCAACCCGGAGTTTTTGCACCTGCGCTCCAAAATTCTGGGAATCTTGAATTATGCCGGCAATGAAAAAGAACCCAGTTATTATCTATAAGAGGTGAGCTTATGTATGTAAAAAAGAAAATAACCATGATCGCCTTCACCGTAATCCTTACATTCTTACTGACCGCCTGCGGACAACAGCAACAGCAGCCGGTGGCATCGAAAGCGGACGACTTTGTCCTGAAGATCGGTTATAGCGGCAGCTTGTGCGAAGCGCCGGTGCATATGGCGGTGGAAAAAGGCTATTTTGCCGAGGAAGGACTCAAGGTTGAAGTGGTTAAACTGGCGCCGGGGACCAATTTTGAGGCCATTACCGCCGGCAAGATCGATGCTTCCTTCGGTTTGCTGGCCAGCCTGATGCAGCCGTTGTCCAACGGGTTGCCGATCAAGGTTACCACCGGCCTGCATACCGGCTGCGACAAGCTGCTGGTACCCAAGGACGCGGGCATTAAAACCCTGACTGATCTAAAAGGCAAACGGATTGGGGTGCCCAGCATGACCAGCAGCCCGATTATCTTTACTAAACGTGTGCTGGCCGATGCCGGTGTCGGCGTCAGCGAAAAAAATATGCAGGTGGAATTCGCCGTATTCAATGCCAGCGATTTGCCCATCGCCCTGAAAAACGGCTCGATTGATGCATTGGCCATGAATGATCCTACGGCTGCAGTCGCCCAGAAGGAATATGACCTGGTTTCCCTGGCTGATTCGGCCGTGACAGAACCTTATAAAAACCAGTATTGCTGCTCGGCTTTTGTCAGTGACAAGCTGGCCAAGGATCATCCTGAGATTGCGGCTAAATATACCCGCGCCATGCAGAAAGCCAGCGCCTGGATCCAGAAAAACCAGGATGAGGTCGCTAAAATTCAGGTTGAGAAAAAATGGGTGGCCGGCGATGCTGCCTTTAATGCCAAAGTGCTGAAAACCTATAACTATATTCCGTCGGTTAAAGGCGCCTATGACGCTTTCGGCATAACTGCCAAACAGCTGCAGCAGGTGGGCATGCTGAATAGCAGTGTTGATGTGGATAGTTTGCAGAAAAACAGTTTTATCTTCTTTAACGATGTGCAGGATACAGTTCAATAGTATATGACCAATGGCTGATCGGTAAAATGCTGAAGGCTAAAGTGTGACTACTTTGGCCTCAGCATTTTTTTTCAAGTTTACAGCGGCTTTGTCTGCTTTGGCCTGGTTAAAAAACTGACGGCAAGAGGAGGCCTTATGAGTAGCAAATGGGAGTGCAGGCTAAATTTACCGTTCATAGCAAACTGCTGATCCGCGCTTTGCGTCACCGTAACTACCGTTTGTTTTTTACCGGTCAGACAGTTTCGATGATTGGAACCTGGATGCAGGATATTGCTATCAGCTGGCTGATTTATCAACTGACAGGATCGGCCATGATGCTGGGGACCGTTACTTTTTGCAGTAAGGTGCCCGGTCTGCTGCTGGGACCGCTGGCCGGCCTGGCAGCAGACCGGTTCAATAAACACCGGCTTATTATTTTCACGCAAAGCATGTCGCTGTTGCAGGCGCTGCTGATGGCCGTACTGGTGCTTGCCAACCGGATTGAGGTCTGGCATGTGATGGCCCTGGGAACAATGCTGGGCTGCATTCAGGCCTTTGATTTGCCGGCCCGCCATGCGTTCATTGTTGATATGGTCGATAACCGCGAGGATATGAACAATGCCATTGCCTTAAATTCCATTATTATCAACGCCGCCCGCCTGGTAGGCCCGGCAGTCGCCGGGGCTCTCATCGCCCTTGTGGGCGAGGGCATCTGTTTCCTGTTGAATGCCGGCAGCTTCCTGGCCGTACTTGCCGCTCTCTGCGCTATGCGGATCCACCCTAAAACACCGCAGGACGGTGACCGGTCCGTTGGCCGTGAATTATGCGAAGGCTTCACATATGCCTATACCTTTCTGCCCATCCGCTATTTGTTTTTCCTCTTATGGCTCATCTGTTTTTTAGGCATGCCGTATATTGTGCTTATGCCAATTTTCGCCGATCAGGTGCTGGGCGGCGGTTCCTATATTCTGGGCTTTCTGTTTTCGGCGACCGGCCTGGGGGCTGTCTGTGGGGCCTCGTTTTTAGCGGCGCGTCCCCATGTTGCCGGGCTGGAGAACATTGTGCCGGTAGCCGCCGGGTTGTTTGGGGCGGCCCTGGCTGTGTTTTCCCAGAATACTTCGGTCTGGCTGGCTTTGGGTATTATGTTTTTTGCCGGCATTGGCATGATTATGCATAGCATAGCGACCAACACGCTGCTGCAGACGGTGGTCGCGGATGATAAACGCGGCCGGATTATGAGCATGTATTCCATGGCCTTTCAGGGCTTGACGCCATTAGGCAGTCTCTTAGCGGGATTTTTGGCGGAACAGATAGGCGCGCCGGCGACCGAAGGTATTTTTGGTTTTGTTTGTGTGCTGGGGGCGGTTCTCTTTTATAACCACCTGCCCAAAATGAAAGCACACATGCGGCCATTTACAATTAACATATATGCAAATGAATAACAGGAGGTTATACCATGGCTACATTTATTGAACGCGCAAAATCCACCTGCGCTTTGGGAGGGGCAATTGTCACCATCGCTTCCTTGCCGCGGGCCATTCCCATTGTCCATGCGTCCGGCGGGTGCACCACCATGCTGGCCGGTACCTATAACCAGGCCAGCGGCTATAAGGGGTCCGGCTACTGCAGCGGCCATATGATGCCCACTTCCAATATTGTCGAAAAAGACATTGTCTTTGGCGGTGAGGAACGGCTGGAGGAGCAGATTACCCATACCCTTAAAGTCATTGACGGCGATCTTTACTTTGTGGTGACCGGCTGCCAGGTGGAAATTATCGGCGACGATGCCGTAGGCGTGGCTCGTCGTTTCCAGGACAGCGAACTGCCGGTATTAGCCGCCAACACCCCCGGCTTTGCGGGGAACGGTTTTAAAGGCTATGACGTGGTGCTCAGCACGCTGGCCGCCGAGTTTATTGAACCCAAGGCCGTAAAGGACGAGAAGACTGTCAATATCCTGGGAATTATGCCGGGGCAGGATGTTTTTTGCCGGGGCAATATCCGCGGTATTGCGCGGCTGTTAAGAAAATTAGGCATCAAGGCCAATACCTTTTTTGGTGACGGCGAGTCTATTGACAAAATTAAGCATTATGGGGACGCAGCCCTGACCATTGTTTTTTCCGACAAATACGGCGTTGACACCGCCAAGGTTTTTGAAGAAAAGCACAATATTCCTTATATTACCGCCGATCTGCCGATCGGTGAAACCCGCACCGAGGCCTTTTTGCGCAAAATCGGCGAGCGTCTGGGCATTGACACCGTGACTGTCGAAACTTTGCTTGCCGAGGAAAAACGCTATTATTACAGTTATCTGGAACGGTTTTTGGATATCTATGGCGATATTGACCTCCAGCGCTACGCCATTGTATCCGCCGACATCAATTATGCCTTTCCCCTGATCAGCTTTATGGCCGACGATCTGGGCTGGGTGCCGCATCTGGTAGTTATTAATGAAGAGCTGGATGATATCGCCAAAAAGCGGTACGAACAGAAATTTAACCAACTGACTTCGGAAGCCAAACCCCAGGTGGTGTTTGAGCAGCATGCCGGCCAGCTTATTAACCATATTCGCCGGAGCTGGCCCCGGAATACCAATGACAAGTATTATGACGCACTCAGTCCGGCTTTCCTGGTTGGCAGCAGCCTGGAGGGCTCTACCGCCCAGAAGATTGGCGCCGCCTTTCTGCCGGTTTCCTTCCCGGTTACCAACCGGGCGGTGCTCGACAAAGGCTACACCGGCTACCGGGGCGGTTTGTCGCTGGCTGAAGATCTGTTTTCCGCACTGGTCAGCAATCGATAAAAGGAGGTATGTATTATGTCTAAGCTAACGGAAAATCTCACCTATGACTATCTAGCCGCCGAGGCTGCACCTACCCGGGAGGAACGGATTGAGGCCACCTATGCCTTTGGTGGCTCTTGCTCAGGGCTAAAGCATGGCATGGGGCAGGGGTGCACCAAGTATAACTGCCGGAAGTTTGCCCAGGGCGGCGGCTGCCAACTGACGCTCGCGCTGGGGATTGTCAGGACTTTTCAGAATACAGTGGTGATCGTTCACGGCCCGCTGGGCTGCGCATCCAACAACCTGGGAGTAGCCGGCTATAGTAAAACCTTCCGGATATTAAAGCACAAACCGGTTACCGATAATATCTGGCTGCATACCAACCTGGATGAAAATGATGTTATCGCCGGCGGCATCGACAAATTGCGGGAGGCCATATTATATGCCGAGAAGGAATACCGGCCGGATGCCATTGTTATTGGCAACAGTTGTGTTCCCGGTATTATCGGCGATGATATCGACGCCTTAATCGACGAACTGGACGGGCAACTGGCGGCCAGGATCGTGCCGGTTCACTGCGAAGGCTTCAAAAGCAAATTTGTCGCCACTGGCTATGACTCCGCCTATCACGGGCTGCTCAAAAAACTGGTGGACCCCATTCCCCAATATGAGCGGGCCAATCCGGACGATGCAGCCGGCGATACTGCCGCTGTCACTGAAAAATATCGCCTCAGCAAAACGGTCAATCTTTTAAATGTTGGCTCCACCAGCTACGGGGATGAAGTCGAACTGTCCAGACTGCTCCAGGCGCTGGGGCTTACTGTGCGGGTTTTGCCGCTGTACGCCAGTATTGAGGAAATTTCCCGCATGGGCGAGGCGGCGCTTAATGTCAGTATTTGCGCGACCCACGACGATTATCTGATTGGCCACCTGAAAGAGCGTTTCGGCACAGAATACGTCATTGACACTCTGCCCATCGGCATTAAAAATACCAACCAGTGGCTCCGGGTCATCGCTAAGTTTTTCCAATTGGAAGACGAGGTGGAAAAACTGATTGCCATTGAAAATGCCCAGTTGGAGGAAGCGCTGGAGCCGTTCAAAAAGGTGCTGAAGGGCAAGACCGTGTTTGTGGGCGGCGGCGAAACAAGGATCTTTACAACCGCTGAATTTTACCAGTCGCTGGGGATGAAGGTCCTGGGGTTAAAACCGCATAATTTTGACCGCTTCGCCGTACCCATGATTGACGATATTGACGATCCGGAAGCCGTTGTCGATGTAGCGCCCGGGCAGCCGGCCGAAGAGCTGGTGGTACTCAACCGTCTCCGGCCGGACCTGTATGTCGGCCATACAGGCGCCAATGCCTGGGTAACCAAGCTGGGTATTCCCACTACGCCGCTGTTTGGCCAGTCGTTTAACTACATGGGCTATTCGGGGGCCTTTGAACTGGCCAGAAAAGCGGCGAGAAGGCTCCAGAACACGGCTTTTTCCAAAAAGATAGCCGCCAATGTGCCTCTGCCGTTCCGGCCGGAATGGTATGCGAGCAATCCGTTCGACAATATCAAGGAAGCGCAGCAAGGCTGAGCATAACGAAACATAGGAGGGAATACGCATGGCTGTTATCGTGGATAATCTGACCGAACTGATCGGCAACACACCGTTATTGCGACCCAATAATTTTGCCAGGCTGGCCAAACTGAATGCAGAGCTGCTGCTCAAGCTGGAATATTATAATCCGTTGGGGAGCGTCAAAGACCGCATTGCCAACGCTATGGTGGTGGAGGCGGAAAAACAGGGTCTGCTCAAGCCGGGAGCCGTAATTATTGAGCCGACCAGCGGCAATACCGGCGTGGGCCTGGCTTTCGTAGCCGCGGCCCGGGGCTATCGCATTGTTCTCACCATGCCCGACACCATGAGCCTGGAACGGCGGTCCTTATTAAAAGCGCTGGGGGCCGAGCTTGTGCTGACCCCGGGAGCCGACGGCATGAAGGGCGCCATCCGCAAGGCCGAGGAACTTTCGGTGCGGATTCCCGGTTCCGTTATTCTGCAGCAGTTTAATAACCCGGCCAATCCTGCCATTCACCGGGAGACAACCGCCGAGGAAGTCTGGCGCGACACCAGCGGGCAGGTCGATATATTTGTGGCCGGGGTCGGCACCGGCGGTACCGTCACCGGCGTCGGCGAAGTGCTTAAAGCCAAAAAGCCCGGCGTCCACATTGTGGCGGTTGAGCCTAACGATTCGCCGGTTTTGTCGGGCGGCAATCCTGCGCCGCACCAGATTCAGGGCATCGGCGCCGGCTTTGTGCCCAAAGTGTTTAAGTATGAAGCTGTAGATGAAATATTTAAGGTGAAAAATGAGGAAGCGATTGATACCGCCCGGGTACTGGCCCGGGTAGAAGGCTTATTGGTAGGCATATCTTCCGGAGCGGCGGCCTTTGCCGCGGCGCAAATAGCCAGACGGCCTGAGAACGAGGGGAAAACGGTGGTTGCCTTGCTGCCGGACACCGGTGAACGGTATCTGTCCACGGTTTTATTTAAAGAATTGACAGACGAGGGCAGCAAATACTGGCGCTAACGGCCAGCGGGAAAGCGTAATGAATACCCCTTTGGTATATGAAAGAATACTAGGGCACAAATAAGTGCGTACTTGCCTGTGAATAATATAAAAGTTATTCTATAAAATAGATAAATACTTCCTATTTTGTAGTAAATACCAAAGGAGGGGTTTGTTTGTTCCAGTTGCTAACACCATTACAGGCGGGCGTTTTAGAATTGGCCAACCGGTTGGTCATGCCGCCGATGGCGACTTCCAAGGCGGAACCCGATGGCAGAGTAAGTCCGGCTATTCTTGAGTATTACCGGGAAAAATCGGCCGGAGGCTATTTTTCCCTGATCATCATTGAACACAGTTTTGTCCAGCAGGCCGGCAAGGCCAGTCACAACCAACTTTCCGTCGCCGACGACAAGGTTGTCGACAGCCTCAGGGAACTGGCAGCCATTATTCACGCCAATGGCTCAAAAGCGGTCATGCAAATCAATCATGCCGGCAGTGCGGCCGACCCGGCAGTTACCGGCAGCGTGCCGGTTGGGCCTTCGGCCGTAAAAAATCCCCGTAAGGGCGGCGTGCCGCATGAAATTACCGTGCCGGAAATCCGGGAAATTGTTGACGCCTTTGGCGCAGCAGCCCGCCGGGTAAAACAGGCCGGTTTTGACGGGGTGGAAATTCACTCGGCTCACGGTTATTTCTTAAATCAGTTTTTCTCGCCGCTGACCAACCGGCGTGCCGATGCGTATGGCGGCGATGTGCTCGGCCGGATCCGCATCCATTTAGAAGTAATCGCCGCTGTGCGGGCGGCGGTGGGTGAGGAGTTTCCCATTCTCCTCCGGCTGGGGGCTGCCGACTATACGGATGGCGGCACCACCGCCGCCGACAGTCAGATTGCCGCCCGGGAATTTGCGAAGGCCGGCGTCCGGATTATTGATATTTCCGGTGGTTTCTGCGGTTATAATAATCCGGAAAATAGTGAACCGGGCTATTTTGCCGCACTTAGCGCAGCGGTTAAGGACGTTGTGTCCGTTCCGGTTATTCTTACCGGCGGTATTACCGACGCCGGGACGGCTGAACGCTTTTTGGCCCAGGGGAAAGCCGATCTTATTGGGGTAGGC
>JAEZQV010000177.1 GCA_023441125.1 Bacillota bacterium | reverse complement strand
CCTTGGCGCAAATTCCAGGGTATTTTACAGCGGCAGCGCTTGTAGATAAAATTGGCCGTAAGCCGACCATATCTGCTTTCCTTATCCTGTGCGCCGGCACCGCCTATATGTTTGGAACGGCAGCATCCTGGACCGAGGTTCTGATCTGGGGTTGTTTGATGTCCTTCTTTAACCTTGGCGCCTGGGGCTTAATGTATACTTACACACCGGAACTGTATCCGACCGAAGCAAGAGCTTCCGGCAGCGGCTGGGCAGGAGCCTTTGGCCGTATTGGCGGTATGCTGGCGCCGATAATCGTTGGCGCTATGTTTACCGGTCCCGATAAATTTTCACTCGTATTTGCGATGTTTGCCGGTGTATTAGTCTTCATTGCTTTGAATGTATTGGTCTTGGGCGAAGAGACCATGAACAAATCGTTGGAAGCACCGGAACAGCAAGCCAAATCCTGTTAATAAAAGCGTACATGCTTGGGCGGAGACAGTAGCCTCTGCCCAAGCTATAGGCAACATTTGGAATTACAAAGTGGATTAGGGGGGCCTGCCATTATGTTAGTTGATAAAGAACTTTGTAAAGGCTGTGGAATTTGTGCTAAGAACTGTCCTGTTGGCGCCATTAAAATTGTCGATAAAATAGCAGAAATTTATGATTCGTGTGCAAGCTGCGGAGTGTGCGTACGTGTTTGTCCGGCCGGAGCTGTAACCAAAGCCAGCGAGACCTCGGCGTCTACAGTCACATGCCGTTCCTGTCCGGTTGAGTGCGAAATTAAGCCGGAGTTTCAGGGCGCTTGCCGGCGTTATACCAATATTGACGGCAGCCTTGTCCGGAACAGGCCACTGGTAATAAACAACCCCAATGCCGGCGACTTGCATCCCGAAGTTCCCGCCAGGCCGCTCATAACTGCAGTCGGTGCCGGTACCGAGTATCCGTGCTGCAAGCCTGCGCCGTATATTGTTGCAGATTCCGTAGAAGGCGTTGAAGTTGTGACAGTCGTTACCGAGGCCCCGTTGAGCTACAGCGGGATTAAGGTAAAAATTGACTGTAACCGGCATATTGGTGCTGAAGGCGCTAAAGTACGCTGCGAGGGTCAAGTGGTCGGCATGGTTGACACTGAAGAATATGGGGCCAAAATGCTGTCCATTGGCGGAGCGAATATTCTCAGCAGCGGCAGAGCCGGTTTTATGGCGGCTAGAACAATAGTGCAAATAGCAAACGGCGAAAGAGTAACCTTACAGGTCGAAAAAGGCAGCAAGCTTGAGCTGCAGGTTGGACAGGCTCCGGTAATTGACGGTGTCGCTGAAGAAAAAATGCGTGTGGGCTGCGGCAGCGCGACAGTAGGTATGTTTGCCGGCCAGTTAGCCAAAGTTGTGGATGAGGCAATTATCTTGGACTATCACGTTATCGGCCTGCTGTCAGAACACCGTGCCGGTGAAGAAGTTGGCCTGAAATTCAGCGGGGTAATTGTAAATGGGCGGAAGAGTACCCGCGGCCGTTATTTTGGTGAACCAGGTCACGGCTGGGGTGGCACACATATTGAAACTCCCGTTCAGGCGGTCAAAGCAGTTGACAGGCAGATCGCGCATCCAGGCCTGAAAATTCTTGTTACCGAAACTACCGGTCAAAAAGCCGGCCTCTTGGAAGTGCAAGCTGACGGGTCAGTCAAAGAAATTGCTATGACGGCTGATATCCAAGCGGCCGTTGACCTGATCGCTGCGAATTGTGAAGATTCCAGCGTGGCTGCCATTTACGTTGGGGGAACAGGCGGCAGCGCCCGGGCCGGGGTTACCAATTATCCAATTAAGCTGTCCCAGGCGGTTCACGCCAACGAAGTAAAACTTACCATTGGCGGGGCGCCGACGTTTATTTTGCCAGGCGGCGGAATTAATTTTATGGTAGATGTTGAAAAGGTTGTTCCCAAAGCATTTACCTGGGTGGCTACACCGGCTACCGTTGTTCCGGTTGAATACACATTAACCAAAGAAACATACCAAAGAATTGGTGGTCATATAGAAAAAATACGCCCGCTGAAGGATGTTATTGCGGAGCAAAAGAAATGATAGCTACGCTGAATTCCAACCTGACCAGATTGGATTATGGACCGATACAAATGAATATCCAGGCCAGCTGCCACGGACAGCCGCTCATTGAATATCAAAGGGCGGCCGCCCGGGCGGCGATGAAGCTGCTTGACGAATTAGCTAAATGTAAACATATTGCAGCGCAGCCGCAAGAAAAAATCGGTGACATCAGCGGATTGCCGTCAGTATTACAAAAAATGGTGGCCGCCGTCCGGGAATCTGGCGATAAAACGCTCACGCCAATGGCAGCAGTTGCGGGTTCCTTTGCTGATCTTGTTGCCGACTATCTGGTTGGACGGGGCGCTACCAAAGTAATAGTAAATAACGGCGGAGATATAGCTATCCGGTTACTGGATAATGAAAGGGTAACAGTGGGACTGGCGCCGGCCCTTGGCGCACCCTTTACCCATGTTAAACCAATAACCGCGCACGATGGCATCGGCGGAATTACAACAAGCGGGCTTGGCGGGCGCAGTTTTACCAAGGGAATAGCGACGGCAGCCGTAGTTGCGGCAGCTTCCGCAGCTTTTGCCGATGCTTGTGCAACCAGCTTAGGTAACGCTACCTATGCGCCTCACCCTAATATTAAGAGGGTACTGGCAGAATCAATTGATCCGGATACTGACATAAAAGGTCATTACGTTGTTGCTCAGGTTGGCGTGCTGCCGCCGGAAATTGTTGAGGCCGCTTTAAACAACGGTTGGCAAAAAGCACAAGAATGGTTTAACGCAGGAAAAATTAAAGGTGCAGCTATTTTTATCAATAATCGCGGAATATGTATTCCTGATTATTTTGCCCAACCCGCTGGACATCTGCAGAATGAACCGGAAGCTGCCAGGATGTGAGCCGGGCTGGATAACAATAATAAGCCTTTATAAATAAGAATTCAGGAGAGGTGAAAATGACAGCAAAAAACTACCTGGATCGTTATATTCAATCACTACCGTTAATTCATGAGCTTTTTGGTGGTCAAATTGGTGTTACCCTTACTGATTGTGGACAAATACTCCTGTATTTGCCTGCCCAAAAACTCGATTTAAAGTGCCGGCAGGGTGATGACATATTGCCCGGAACCGGAATATACCGGGCAGTGCACGAGGGACGCCGCATAGTTGGCCATGTAGATAAGGCTCATTATGGTGTTCCCTATACCAGCATGTCTATGCCCATAAAGGCGGAAACCGGGGAAATTATTGGTTCGATAGCCGTTACCCAGACAGTTGAACGGGAAGAAGTAATTAGGAACATGGCCGGCAAGCTGGCGGAAAATCTTGAGGTATTGGCTAGCAACACGCAGGAAATTTCGGCGCAATCAGAAGAAATAGCGGCAGTTAGCTGTACGCTTTCGAAAACGGCCAGGGATTCTCAAATGCGTGTTGGCGAAACAGATCAAGTAATTGCGTTCATTAAGGATATAGCCAGTCAGACTAATTTATTAGGATTAAATGCCGCCATTGAGGCGGCCAGAGTGGGTGATGCCGGTCGCGGCTTCGGCGTTGTTGCTGAAGAAATTAGAAAACTAGCGGCAAACAGCGCCGATTCAACAAAACAGATTGGCAGTGTTTTACGGGAATTACAAAAAGACAGTGGGAGTTTGTATGAACAGCTAGTCTATGTAAATGACGTAATTGGGCAAATAGCCCAAGCTTCCACGCAGGTTGCGGGCGCCGTGCAGCAAGTGAGCAGCACAGCGCAACAGCTTAATGATATGGCTGACAGCTTGTTTGCGGGAGAGTAATTGATTACCGGGTAAAGGCGGATATCGTATAGATTGTTATTGAAGCGGGAGAAAAAGACTTATAAGCTTAATGAAAGAGGTAACGTGTATGAATTCGATGAATTATTATGCGCCTAAAAGCACCAAGGAATTAGCTGAAATACTAGCCAGGGGAAAAAATGGAGCTAAAATTCTTGCTGGCGGTACCGATGTTGTTATTCAATTACGTGAACAAAAGATTAATCCTGAATGCATAGTTTCTTTAAAATTTGTTCAAAACCTGAAAGGAATACAAGAACAAACCGGTAAAATACTGGTAGGGCCAATGACTACATTTACTGAATTGGCACAAGCCCCTTTGATTCGGGAAAAGGCGTTTTTACTTGCCCAAGCTGCTGCTTCTGTCGGTTCGCCGCAAATACGCAATGCAGGCACGGTGGGGGGGAACATAGCCAATGCTTCGCCGGCCGGAGACACGATTCCGGCTTTGATGGCGCTTGATGCTGTATTGACAATAGCCAGTACGCGTGGTGAAAGGCAAATGCCGCTCAAGGATTTTTACCTGGGTATCGGCAAGAATAAGCTTGCAGCTGACGAATTTATTAAAATGATTATCTTTGCTGCCTTGCCGGAAACTTGTGGCAGTGCTTTTGTTAAACTTGGCCGGCGTAACGCCCTGGCAATTTCGCGCGTTAGTATGGCTGCGATAGTGGGGTGTTCGGCCGGGAGCAATACCGTTACGGATTGCCGGATTGCCGCCGGCTCAGTAGCCCAGAACCCTATTCGCCTGCCTAACGCTGAAAAAGTTTTATTGGGGGCTAAGCTGACACCTGCGGCGGTAGAGAAAAGCGTGGAGGCGGCATTTGCAGAAATCAGTGCAACACTCGGCCAGCGTGCTTCGGCCATATATAAGAAAAAGGCGGCGCCGGTATTAGTACATAGGGCGCTTGATCAGGCAATAGGTCAAATATATATTGATTGGGAACTGCAAGCATAAGCAAAATTTGCCTGCAGCTAAGGGGCAAGCCAATGAGAAGATTAGTGATTGTTAAAGGCGGGGGAGACATTGCCACCGGAATTGTGCACAGACTTTTCCGCAGTGGATTTGACGTAGTTATTACTGAAATAGATAAACCAACGGTTATTAGGCGGACAGTAGCTTTTGCTGAAGCCGTGTATACCGGTGCCGCCTGCGTCGAAGGCATTGAAGCGGCATTAGCAAAAAAAGAGGAGATTAGTCAACTACTGGCTTGGGGAAAAGTTCCAGTACTTGTGGATCCCAGGGGAAGCTTAGTGCGCCTGCTTAAGCCGTGGGCGCTTGTTGATGCAATCTTAGCCAAGAGAAATATGGGGACTGCCGTTACCGATGCCGGTGTTGTAATTGGCGTTGGCCCTGGTTTTACAGCCGGCCAGGATGCCCATGCAGTGGTTGAAACTATGCGCGGCCATGAACTCGGACGAATTATAACCCACGGCACGGCGTTACCCAATACAGGGATTCCGGGAAATATCGGCGGCTTTACGTCTGAAAGGCTGATTAAGGCTCCTGGCGAGGGGATATTTCAGGCAAAACGGAAAATCGGCGACACTGTCTGCCAGAATGCTCTTGTTGCCTACGTGGATAATGTACCTGTTAGAGCAGAAATCTCCGGGGTTTTGCGCGGCATTTTACAAAATGGGCTAACCGTCTATAAAGGAATGAAAGTTGGCGATGTTGATCCGCGGTGCCGCCGTGAACACTGTTTTAGTATTTCCGATAAAGCCAGGGCCGTAGGCGGGGGCGTGCTTGAAGCTTTGCTTTGGTTGGGAGGAAAAAATGAACCTGTTTTCGCAAGTATATAATGCAATCCAAAGCGGCACCACTGTGTCGCTTGTTACGCTACTCACCTGTCCTGACTGCAAAGCAGCCAATGAGGGACAAATGCTGTTGCTCTATTCGGACGGCAGCGTGGAAGGCGTGTTGATTGACGAACAGTTTACACAGTATGTAATACAGAAGATTGCAGAATTTACCTGGAAGCAGCCTACGCTGATTGATCTGTCCTACGAGGATAAACAAGGCTATAAACTATTTTGGGATCAGCCGGCAACAAAAAATAAAGCGGTGATCTTTGGAGCAGGCCATATTAGCAAGTATCTTGTTGATGCATTGGCAATGATTGATTATGAGATAACAGTGGTAGATGACCGGCCTGATTTTGCCAATGAGCAGAATTTTCCTCAAGCGGAACGGGTAGTACTTACGAGTTTTAAACAGGCGCTTGCAGAGCTATGTCCCCAGGTAGATGAACACACGGCGATAATAATTGTTACCCGTGGTCATCAGTATGACTTGCAATGCTTACGGGCTGCTATTAAGACAAAAGCCGGTTATTTAGGGATGATTGGCAGTAAGTCACGCATTAAGGCAACATTAGAAATTTTAAGTGAAGAAGGGGTAGCTGAAGAAATGTTAAACAGGCTGCATGCGCCTATTGGTTTAAATATTGGTGCTCAGACTCCTGCCGAAGTTGCCTTAAGCATTGCCGCCGAAGTAGTAGGTGTATTTTATGGCAGGTCGGGTGGACCAATGAGCATAGCCGGGGGAATCAGGCATGGATGTTAAACTGCTGCCAGTTATCCATCAGCTAGTAATGAACGGCAATAAAGCAGCACTTGTTACTATTATTGCAACAAAAGGCTCAACACCTCGCAAAATAGGCAGTCAAATGTTAGTTACACCTGACGGGCGCGTGGTTGGAACAATTGGTGGAGGGTGCGCCGAAGCAGAAGCCAAGAAAAGAGCATTGTCGGCGATGGATGAAGGAAAGGTTTCAGTCTGTACTATAACTATGTATAATAGTGTCGCCGGTGATGAAGGAATGGCCTGCGGCGGTGTCATGGAGCTCTTTATCCAATTAGTGCGATAAATTCTGAAGAGACGCAGGAAACGTAAGAAACGTGGGGACAGGGGAGTGTTTAAAAGATTATACTCATTCGAAAACGATAGCCATACGGTCCATATTTTTACCACGGAGAACAGTATCACACGAGTAACGGCGAAAAATAGCCCCAACCCTTGTATTTGTAGGGATTGGGGCCTTCTTTTGCCTAGTTTAGCGCATCCGGACCATTCTGAATAATGTATTCGCGAAAATGAAGCGCTGCTTTAGAAAAGTATCGTTTCTTCTTCCAGGCGAAATAAAGAAAGTTTTGCAGTACTGGATCGGCAAGTTCAAGGTTTTCTTGTTACTACGTCAGCCAAGCGCCAGGCAGGTTAGCCCGGCCAAAATAACTATAGCGGCCGCGAGCCGAAGCGAAGCGTCACCTTCAGCTAAAAACTGCGCTCCTATTATTGCGCCGATTAAGATGCTTACTTCTCTGGCGGAGGCCACATAGCTTACCGGCGTAAAAACCATGGCCGTGAGAACAAGAATATAGGATAACGGACACAATACCGCTACCCCCAGAACCGCCGACCGGTTTGTTTGCCATTGATACGTTACCGATTCACGGTTTTTCATGGCATAGGGGAGCAGCAAGAGGGCCTGGCCGACGGTGGTGCCCCAATACATCAGCAGGGGGGGAACAGCCATGGTACTGACGGCATACTTATCCCACAGGGTATAGCCTGCAATAAAAAAGCCGGTTAACATGGCAAACAGTATTGCCCGGGATGCTTTTGTTTCCGTATACTTTGCCGGGTTGCCCAACAGCAGGAAGACCCCAACCGCGATAAACACCGTACCCGTTAGCGCAAGCAAGGAAGGCTGTTCTCCCAGCAGGAAAACTGCGGCAAGGGTGGAGAGCAAGGGGCCCGAGCCGCGGGCCAAAGGATAAACCAGCGAAAGGTCACCGACACGATAGCCTTTATTTAGCAGCACAAAGTACCCGATATGCAAAAGCGCGCTTCCCAGCATAAAAAAGACGGAGTCTCCGGCGAATTGAGCTTTTGTAAGCCATATTGCGCCAATAACGACCGGAATATAAATTACTGCTGCCACCGCATTGAACAGCCAGACAAAAACGGCGCCGCCACAAGCTTTTTTGGCTATATAGTTCCAGAAGGCATGAAAAAAGGCTGCACCGAGAAGCAGCAAGAGAGCCAAGCCAGTCAAAATAGCACCTCCTTGTTCGGCAATTAATACAGTGACAGTATTGATGATTTTTCATCGCTATGTTAATTTTAAATATAGAATATTGAATTGTAAAACGAGATATTTTTGTATTTATTATAGAAGGTTTTTATAGGAGGTAGGAAGTGTCCAAGGATAAAGTGATTGCGGCAATGAAAAATATTTTTAAAGCTATTCCCTACGGAATAGAGCACACTCTGACTGTCCTTAAAAATGCGGAAACTATTATGGCTGGCGAAGGCATCAAAGAAACTGATAAAGAACTAATTTCTATTGTTGCCATTCTCCATGATATAGGCGCCAGGGAAGCACAACGAAAATATGGTTCCATGGAAGCGAACTATCAGGAACAAGAAGGACCTGAAAGTGCACGACGCATATTGGAAAATATTGGTTATAACGCGGAGTTTATTGAGCGAGTTTGTTTCATAGTTGGTCATCACCATACACCTGCTAAAATTGACGGGATTGACTTTCAAATACAGTGGGAAGCGGACCTATTAGCTAATCTTGAATACATGGAGATAAAAAACGCTAAAGATAGGCTTAGCGAGTACATTGAAGAAAACTTTAAAACCGGGACAGGTAAAGCGATGGCTCTGGCCCGTTTTTTGAAAGATTAAGGGATACGGGGGGACGGTTCTTTTGTTTCCTTGATGAAAACAGATCCAACTGATGAAAAGGAGTTTGCGAGAAGAACCAACTTGCCAAAAGGTGTCAGGAAAACGAGATTAATAATTGCTTGATAAAAGTGTTTAGCATACGAAAACCTCCTGTTGTAGGATAACTACGATAGGAGGTTTTCGAAGGGATATGGGGGGACGGTTCTTTTGTTTCCTCGAAAAAACGAATGTATGGCATTACGCCAGGCGCATATCTAGAACAATTAAGCGGCTAGCGCCAATTTTATACAATACAGCTCCTTAATATTTAGCTAATCTAGAGTTAGCTAAACTTAAGGAGTGTGTCTATGAACAGAATGAAATTAGTACTTGTTATGATTATTTGGGGGAGTCTGGGGGTATTTACAAAATCTATTCCCTTGTCCGCTTTACACCTGGCTTTTCTGCGGGCATTAATTGCACTGCCGGTCCTTTGGGGTGTAATGAAACTGCAAAAAGCAGATAAAGTGGAGTGGGCGCTTTTAAAGCCATATCTTGTTTCCGGTGCATTACTGGGTTTCGGCTGGTTAACCTTGTTTTATGGGTTTAAACATACGAGTATTTCATCCGCCGTTATTATCTACAATATGTGTCCGGTCTATGTAATGATTGCTGCGCCACTGATATTGAAAGAGACCATTTCCAAGCTGCAGATTACTGTGATTTTCTTTTCGTTGCTGGGCCTCATATTGATTGTCGGCAATAATTTGTTAGCAGGGTACGGATACATGGGGATGGCACTTAGTGCTGTTGCCGGGATGCTGTATGCAACAATTATTCTTATTAATCGCAGCATTACATGCAGGGTGGATAATCAAACGGCCACATTTGTGCAAATAGTTACAGCAATGCTTGTTTTGCTGCCCTTTGTAGTGTTGGATGGAAGTATTTTAACGGTTGTACATCTGGATGCTAGGGCGGTTGTTTATACCATTTTATTGGGTATAGTGCATACCGGTGTGGCCTATACCTTATTCTTTTCCCTCGCCGCACATATGAAATCTGTTGAAATGGTGGCCTACAGCTACTTGGAGCCGTTATTCAGCATTTTATTCAGCGTGATCATTGTTGGCGAGAAGTTAACAATCCTGCAGATTATTGGCGGGATTTTTATATTGGGTTCCACATATATCGGGGAATTGCGTAAGGACAGGACAATATCCACAGACAAAGATACTACGCAAAATGCATACAGCAGTGAAAAGTAAGCGATAGGTATGGTAAATGTTTTTAGTTAAATAAAATCAGTATATTGACGAACTAGAAGGAATCATGTTTGCGTTCGATGCATGATTCCTTCTAGTTTAGCTTGGTGCGCTATTATAACGCACAGGAAATACAGGGGACAAGGGAACTGTTTTATTAATTATATTTTATAGTCACAGCCAGCATTTGGCTGTGGCGGGAGGAATGCTCTGGGGGAAGTTGAAAACGTTTTCCGGGTCATAGCGGGCTTTAACAACGGTGAGTTTCTCAAAGTTGCAGCCATAATAAACGCGGGGCCAGTTTTTGATGGCAAGATTGGGGGAATTGACGTAAACACCGCGGGTATAGGGGTGCATCGCCTTACGGAAATCTTCCTCCCAGCGGATGCCCGGCAGCGCCCCGGCCGGAGTATCCCAGGTGGCCCAAAGGGCAATCTTGGACCTGGCATGCCGGTGGAAATACGCGGTGGCGCGACTGGGAACATGGGCTATTGCGCCGCCCAATCCGTGAAACAGGACGGTAACTGAGGAGGTAGGCGGCTTGCTGATGAAGTCTCGGATTGTGCTGATGGCAGCCTCGGGCAGTTGATTATAGATGAAGCAATCGGTGCTTTTGAAAGGCGAAGGAGTTGTCGGCTGGGATGCCGATAACCGATTGACTACCTCTAGCCAGGGTAGATCTTCGATAGTTATTTTTTGTGGCGAGCCAGTTTGCAATAAAGGCTTAAGCAGCCGGTGCAGTTCCCGCGCCGAGCCAAGAAAGACCCCTTGCATGACCAGCGGGAAAAAATCCGGCGCTTGATTACCGGCAAAATTTGATTGCATAGGCTTTTGGCCTGAAGTTATAAAGAGAGTGGGGGTGAGCCGTTCGTCGGTGCCGGAGCAGGTATAGTTTTGCCAGGTCCGTAACACCGGCTCCAGGGCAGCAAGGTTCCAGCTAATCTCAGCGAATCCGACGGTGTTAATGCGGCGAGTCTGGAAGAGGAAAGAAGTACAGATGCCAAAGTTGCCGCCGCCGCTCCCACGGTAAGCCCAGAACAGGTCGGCGTGTTGATCGGCGCTAGCGTGGAGAATGCAACCATTGGCGTCAACCATTTCCAGCGCCAGCAAGTGGTCGAGGGTCAGACCCCATGG
>JAEZQV010000065.1 GCA_023441125.1 Bacillota bacterium | reverse complement strand
TGTCTGGAATGTGGCTTGATTCTTGAGGTGACCGACGGCAAGAAGCCGGAAACATGTGAAAAATGCGGTGCTAACACTATTGTATCGGTGGCGCAGGAGCCGGGGCAATTTGGCTGCGTCGGCAAATAATAACACACACGCTTGCTTAAACCGTGCCAGTGAATGTGAACAATTATAAATACGGCAACTAATAAGGCTCTTTGTTGTGGTGATCTCTGCAATAAAGAGCCTTATTAGTTTGATTAAAAATTATGGCATATTAACAATGTTTTTTAGAAAATATTGTTGTGGAGCCACAATATCCATTCTATACTATCAATAGAAGTTCTTATAAGGCGGGATAACAATGCGTGTATTAGTAGTTGACGACTCCAAAATAAGCCGGGAATTCATTATTTCTCACCTGCATGAATTCGGTGTGGACAAAATAGATGAAGCGGAAGACGGACTTGAAGCCATTAACAAAATAAAAATGCTACCGCCAGATACCAAGTATGACGTTATCACCCTGGATGTGGTAATGCCCAGAAAAGCTGGCCTGGAAGCCTTGAAAGACATTAAAATCCTGGCACCCAGAACTAAGATTATTATTTGCAGTTCAAATAACGACGTCCGTACCGTGCAGACAGCACTTGGGTTCGGGGTTGACGGCTATGTTGTCAAACCGTTTACCAGGCAAAAGTTCCTGGAGGTGCTGTGGCGCAGCTTAAAAATTGAAAAGAAATAGCACAAGGCCGTCTGAAGGGCAGACGGCCTTGTGTGCTGCTTGCTTTGGTATTAGCGCCCGTTCAGTTTGCTGCCGATATGAAGCAACCGGCAAAGCCGGGCCGTCGCCGACTGTACAAGTGTAGCTGCCGAGGCCAGGCAATCCTCCAGGGACATGGGGTGAGGCAGGATACTCATTACCCCGTTAATGCCATGTTGCAAAACGTGCTCATGATCTTTGCCTAACCCACCTGACAGGCAAACTGTCGGTACATTGAACTGCTGGGCGATTTTGGCTACGCCGACCGGGGCCTTGCCAAAGGCAGTCTGGAAATCGGTATTGCCTTCGCCGGTGATGACCAAAGACGCCTCTTTCACAAGTTCAGCAAAACTGGTGGTTTCCAGCACAATCTCTACGCCGGGACGAAGCTGGGCATTGGTAAAGAACAACAGGCCGGCACCCAGGCCGCCGGCTGCGCCGGCTCCGGGCAGTTCGGCAACATTCTTGCCGGTCGCCGTCTGGGCGACGGTGGCAAACTGCTGGAGCGCGCTGTCCAGTTCTGCTACCATTTCCGGTGTGGCGCCTTTTTGCGGGCCATATACGGCAGAGGCGCCGCGCGGGCCGCAGAGCGGGTTGTCAACATCACAGGCCACCATAATGGTTGTCTCCAGTAACCTGGCATCCAGGCCGGCCAGGTCGATGACGGCTAATTCTGCCAGCGCGGCCCCGCCTGGCTTGATTTCCTGGCCGGCGGCGTCACGGAATTTCGCCCCCAGTGCCTGCGCCATGCCGACGCCGCCGTCGTTGGTAGCACTGCCGCCGATGCCGATGATAAATTTTCTGATTCCCTGATCGAGCGCGGCTTTCATCAGCTGGCCTGTTCCCAGTGTAGTGGTAATGCGGGGGTCTCGCCGGTCTTTAGGGACCAATGGCAGACCTGAAGCCGCCGCCATTTCAATAACTGCCGTTTCACCGTCACCCAACAGCCCCCAAAAGGCTTTTACCGGCTCGCCCAGGGGGCCGGTGACTTCTTGCTTGATAATACGGCCATGTGTAGCTGTAACTAAAGCTTCAACCGTTCCTTCACCGCCGTCGGCTATCGGAACTTTCACTACTTCGGCCTGCGGAAAGACCGACAATATTCCCTGTTCCATTGCTGAAGCAACCGCTACGGCTGACAGGCTGCCTTTGTACGAATCCGGTGCTACTACGATGCGCATTGAAATATCACGTCCTTATTTAAGATGAAGTCTCTTATACTCATTTTACTGATAATGGCGAATGTTATCAATTATCAGGATTGAATAATAATCCATTCGTTCACAGGTTGTAAATTGGTTATTTTGCACAATTTGATACGAATAAAAACAGTATCGACGGCAGCTTTGGTGTATAATGTAAACAATAAAGCAGGAGAGGGGTTAGCGATGATTATCACTGCCGAGTTAGCCCAGCATATTGTTGACAATATCATGCCGGTGGTTCAGCAGAATATCAATATTATGGACAGTTCCGGCCTAATTATCGGTTCCGGGCAGAGGCACAGGCTTAACACGTATCATCAGGGAGCGATGGCTGTTATCAGCAGCGGCAATGCCATCGAAATCTATCCGGAAAACATAGCGCAGTATCCCGGGGCTATGCCTGGCTTAAACTGGCCAATTGTACTTGGCAGCCAGATTGTCGGGGTTGTGGGGGTCTCCGGTCACCCGGATGCTGTGCGGCATACCACCAAGCTTGTAAAAATGGTAACTGAGCTGATTTTGGAGCGCGAAAGTCTGGTTGAGGAATTTCGGGCCAACATGCAGCTAAAAGAACAGTTTCTACACTTGCTGCTTACCGAACATTGTCTGGAGCATTCGCTCCAAATTGTAAAAATGGCCAAACTATTGCGCTTTAATCTTGAACTGCCGCGTCTCGCAGCCGTTGTTTCGGTTAAGGCCATCGTGCAGGACGCTTTTAGTCAATATGGGGCTCATGATCTCGTAACGTCACGGACGCGAGAGAATCTTACGCAGCTGCTGACGGCCTCGCCCCTGATCACGGCCGATGACCTGTTTTTTTTCATGGACAATGAATTGATCATTTTCAAGCATTTTTCGCAGGCTATGACGATGGCTCATTTTCATCAGTGGGGTTTGGCTCTTTTGCAACAGCTTGATAGCGACCAGCGTTATCAAGGCTTGTGCCTGGGAATGGGCAGTCTTACGACCTCACCGTTTGAGCTGCACGAATCTTACAAAGAGGCGCAGTTTGGGCAAAAAGAAGAGCAGGACAATACCAGTGTGGGCTCGATATATGATTTTGATACCCTGATTGCCTATCTGGTAAAGGAACCGGGAGCCATCCATTCCTGCCTGGCCCTGAAGAACCTAAAAGCGGCCATCAGCAGTCAAGTGGATCGCAAATACGATATGCGAAATACGGTACATGCCCTGCTGACCAATAATCTTAATGTGTCCAGCGCCGCTAAGGCTCTCTACGTTCATCGCAACACACTGGTTTTTAGACTGGAAAAACTAAAACAATTAACAGGCTTATGCCCCGGGCAATCGTTAAATCATGCCATGTTATGCCGGATTCTGTTTGACAGCTAGGTATAAGGTGGCTGCTAGCAGGAATCTTGCCTGCAGCTAAACCAAGGTCAGTTGATAAGGAGGGAGCAGTATGGATTTTATTATTCATGTCAGTACACTCATCGAGCGAAACGGCAAGTATTTGTTCGTACGGGAAAAGAAGCCGCAGGCCTACGGCAAATATAACCTGCCCGGCGGACACCTGGAGCTGGGAGAGCCTATCACCGACGGTGCCAAACGGGAAGTGCGGGAAGAAGTCGGCTTTGCTGTCGAGATTGCCGGTTTTTTAGGGGTATATGAAGGCGCCAGTGATAACCATTATATTAATTTTGTGTTTACCGCCCGGGCCGATGCGCAGGCGGTTGCCGTAGCGCAGGCGGACGAAATTCTCGACTGCCACTGGCTGTCGCCTGCGGAAATCAGCAATTTGCCTGATGACTGCCTGCGGAATGCTGTGCGGATCAGGTCGATAGTCCGGGACTACCTGGCGGGCAAAGTCTATCCGCCGCATTTACTGCATGTAATATAAAAGTTTAAAAGATATATTGAATTTTATAAAAAAATAGCTAATAATGAAATAGAGGCTATTTACATATAATGCTTGTTTAGGTTAATTTTCTACATTTTTATTAATCAGGGGTATTATCCAAGGAGGGAAATATTCATGGCTGAAAAATACAGTTTTGCTCGCTGCCGGGTTCACCAGCTCCGTCCCGGGCTCGAACTAGCCGAATCAATACTTTCATCTGACGGCGGAGTGCTGCTGCATGAGGGAACTATTCTTACAGAACGGCAGATCCAATTGCTAACGATTTACGATGTTGATTCTGTGCGGGTTCGCCTCACGGTTCAAGTCCCGGATCAAGCCGCAATGTCTGAAGAAACTGCCATGGCTCCTGATTTTGAAAATTTTACCGGCACACCGTATTGTGAGCCGGATATAGCGGCTACCGCCGCCGAGCATGAAAATGAGTTTTTGCACATCTACAATAATGCTGTCAAGGATCTCAAAAAGTGTTTTATGATGGTGAGACTGGAAAAACACCTGGACTGTGATCTCCTACATGGCATTGCGGATGCTCTTC
>JAEZQV010000012.1 GCA_023441125.1 Bacillota bacterium | reverse complement strand
GGTCAGTACCGAACCCTGCGCTTCCATTACGGCTAAACTGACAAAATTCTCCGAAGCAATCAGTTCGAGTTTATTTTGCTGGCGCGTCCGCTCCAGCCCAATGGCATGTGCCACTTCGGGATCTACTCCTGCAAGTATGGTCATATGTATTTCCTCCTCTTTAAAAAAAACCAAAATAAGCTGCAGATGATAATGTGCAACTGCTGTATCTATAAATGTAGTGGCGCTTGCCTGTTAACACAGTTCGTAAACGGCCCTTGCCCCGCCGATTAATTTGGGCCGGGTGCGCGCAGCCGTCAGATAGGCCTGGCCGATATATTTTTGCGTCAGCCGCACCGGGATGGCCACCTTCTTCAAATGCATACCAATCAGCGTACTGCCAATATCCAGACCGGCATGCGCGGCAATAGCCTCGACCACCACCGGGTTCACAAATTCGCGCATTGCCTGAGCAGCCAGGGAACCACCGGCCTTGGCCACCGGCACAACGGTTACTTCCTCGAGATTATATCTGTCGGCTACAGCCTGTTCAACAACCAGGGCCCGGTTAAGATGCTCACAGCACTGAATGGCCAGATGAATCTGGTACCAGGAACAAACCTTGGAAAGACCGGATAAAATACGGGCCGCAACCACCTCGGAGCCATAAGAGCCGATACGGGCGCCCTGGACCTCGCTGGTACTGCAGCCAACAATCAGTATGTCTCCCGGCTTTAGCCGGGCGGTTTTCAAAAGTTCCTCTGCTGCCTGCACCGTCTGGCGGCCAATCGTTGCCAAGTCTGTATCCACAGTATTCACTCCCTACGCTTTTTCGAGCGCCATGATCTTTTCGACCCGGCAGGCATGCCGTCCGCCGGCAAAATCGGTTGTAAGCCATATCTCAACAATCATCCTGGCCAGGCCCGAGCCAATCACCCGTTCACCCAGCGTCAGAATGTTGGCGTCATTATGTTCACGCGACATCTTGGCGGAAAATACGTCATTGCAGAGCGCCGCCCGGATGCCGTGAATTTTATTGGCGGCAATGCTGACACCGATGCCGGTGCCGCACACAATAATGCCCCGCTCATACTCGCCTTGGGCAACCGCTTCGGCCACTTGGCGGGAAATGTCGGGGTAGTCGACCGACTCCGGGGTGTGCGTGCCGAAATCGCAGCTTTCTACCTTTAACTCAGCCAGCAAAGCTTTTATTTCTTCCTTAAGGCGAAAGCCACCATGATCACTGCCAATTGCTACTTTCATGTCCATAACCCTTCCTATGTCGTATTTAACGTCTTTTCATTTTTTCCACGTTAATTACTTTTTTCCTGCCGATCTGACAATATTTTCCCAGGATTGCGTAAGCAGACGTTCCAACTGGCCGGCACAGGCCCGGTATTCGGCCACGCTGCCGCCGAAGGGATCCTGCACATCACCGGCTTCACCGGCAAATTCCGCCAGTGTGTATATTTTGCCCACCATCCCTGGCGCCATACCTGCCACCGCCCGTTTGTGGGCCGCGGTCATCGTAAGAATAAGGTCGGCAGCGGCCAGTTGTGCCGGCACCAGTTGACGCGAGCGATGCTTGTCCACACTGAGTCCGGCCTGACGCATAACAGCCAGGGCCGGCGCGGAGGCCGGCTGCCCCCAGGCGGCAAGCCCCGCCGATTCCACACTGATTTTATCGGCCAGGCCTGCTTTCTCAACCATGGCAGCCAGCAGGGCGGCGGCCATGGGACTGCGACAGGTATTACCGGTGCATACCAGCAAAATCTTAAACATATCGGTTCAACCCCTCCTATGCTATTTTATATTGTCGTCCATAAAATATGTATGCCTAATAACAGCAGCACCATGCCGCCGATCAGTTCGGCCCGCTCACCGATGTACCGGCCCAGTTTGCGCCCCAGTCCGAGTCCCAGCAAGGCAATAATAAAAATGACCACGCCCAGGATGATACTCAGGCGTAATAAATCAACATCAATCATCCCCAGGCTAAAGCCGGCAGCCAGCGCATCGATGCTGACACTGGTTGCCAGCACGCACAGCGCGGCGCCGCGCAGCGGGTTGGCCGGCGCAGTATCGGCCTGGCTATCCACATTGTCTTTGATCATATTGATGCCCAGGCCGGCCAGCACCAAAGCGCCGATAATGGTGGCAAAGTTCTGCACACTGGCTGCCGGCCAGTCAATGTGATAGGCGCCGACGTGCTCAACAACCGTTCCCAGCCAATGACCGAAATGGTAACCCACTAAAATCATGATGATATGAAAAACGGCAAACACGACAGCTGACCGGACAATAACCAGGCGCCGCACTTTGTTCATGCCAAGCGGCACCGCGACCGAAAATAAATCCGTGCCTAAAGCCGCACTCAGGACAATCAGTTCAAAGATGCTCACATTCCCCACCCCCGCTGGTAATGTATATGTGCCAGCAGGGGACAATATGAGCATTGCCTAACTGCGGATAATGCGGTAGCCGGCCGCCTTGCGCAGGCGGTTCATAACCGCCAGGCCCAGCCCCTGTTCGGCAATGCCTTCCGCATAAATGACATCAACCGGTTTATCGTCAAAACTGCGCAGGGCCGTATATAACCCGGCGGCCACTGTCCCGGCGTCCGTCCGCGAACCGTATACCGCCGTTACGGTGGCCGCCGGCAGGCTCGGGGCCAATTCGGCCGACACCACCGCGCCCACCGTTTTGCCGGCAGCCTGCGCCGCGCGTATCTCCCGTATTACCAGCGCCGCCGTCTGTGCGCCGCCGGCTTCAATCAGAGTCATCGGCGCCTGCGGGGCGTAATGCGTATATTTCATGCCAGGCGATTTGGGAATGGTCTGCGATCCGGCCAAAGCCGGATCAACTTCCACTTCCCCCAGCACTTCGATAAGCATTTCATAGGTTATGCCGCCAGGTCTCAGCAGGGTCGGCACCGCCGTGGTACAGTCAACTACCGTGGACTCCACGCCGATGGCGCAGGGCCCGGCATCAATAACCGCCGCAATCTTGCCGTCAAGGTCTGCCAGTACATCCTGAGCCGTCGTCGGACTCGGCCGGCCGGAGGTATTGGCGCTGGGCGCGGCAACCGGCACCCCGGCCAGGCGGATTAATTCCCTGGCCACCGGCGATGCCGGCAGGCGGACAGCCACCGTAGCCAGGCCGCCGGTGACAACATCCGGGATGTGGGCCCGGCGTTCCACCACGACCGACAACGGTCCCGGCCAGAAGCGTTCGGCCAGGGCCTGGGCGTTGGCCGGCACACGGGCCGCCAGTTCAGCCAACTTTTCAATAGTGTCAATATGTAAGATCAGCGGATTGTCGGCCGGCCGGCCTTTCGCCTGAAAGATGCCGGTCACGGCCTGGCTATCCAGACCGTTGGCGCCGAGGCCGTAAACCGTCTCGGTGGGAAAGGCCACCAATTCACCCCGCCGCAGCAGTTCGGCCGCTGCCGCCAATATTGATAAATCAGGTTTGTCAGGATTTACTTTAAAATATTTTGTTTGCATAGTATCAACTCCACAGGGTAAATACAACCACACGTTCAATACCGGCATAATCCTTGATTATTGTCTCGGCTTTCAGCCGGGAACCCTGTCCCGCCAGGGCCGCAACCGGACCGGCCTGGTCAATGCCAACCTCCACCGCCATAAAGCCGCCCGGCTTAAGATAGTCGGCAGCCTGGGCCACCAGGCACCGGTAAAAGGTAAGTCCGTCACTCCCGCCGGCCAGAGCCAGGCGCGGTTCCTGCCGGACTTCGGCGCTCAAGCCGGCAATGTCCCGGTCGGGAATATAAGGCGGGTTGGACAGGATCGCATCAAATTTTTTATTCGCCAGCGGCGCCAACATGTCGCCCCGGTAAAACACCAACCGGCCGGCAACACCCAGGCGGTCTGCATTTTCCCGGGCAACAGCCAGCGCCGCCGGCGAAATATCGACAGCTACACCGGACCCGGCAGGCAGGTTGGCCAACATACTGACGGCAATAGCGCCACTGCCTGTCCCCAGATCGGCAATAACCGGCTCAGTCCGATCTGTCAGTCTGGCCAGCGCGGCTTCCACCAAAATCTCGGTGTCAGGCCGGGGGATAAGCACAGCCGGATTAACGGCAAATTCCAGCCCCATAAACTCCCGGCAGCCGGTGATATAGGCTACCGGCTGCCGCTGCGCCCGCTGTTTGACGGCGTCCCGGTAACAGGCCAGTTCCGCCGGCGATAGCGGCTGATCAAAATTGGTGTATAAATACAAACGATCCTTTCCCAGGATATGGGAAAGCAGTACCTCAGCATCCAGACGAGGATTCTCAATCCCCTTGGAGCTGAAGTACTGCCTAGTCCAATTGAGAATTGAACTAATCGTCCACTGTTCCGTCATACTATTCTACATCCTTTAATTTCTCGCTCTGCCCGGCTGTAACCAGAGCCGATATCAGTTCATCCAGATCGCCGTTCAAGACGAAATCCAGTTTATGCAGTGTCAGGCCGATACGATGGTCGGTAACGCGGCCCTGCGGGAAATTATAGGTACGAATCCGCTCACTGCGGTCACCGGTGCCTACCTGGCTTTTACGGTTTTCGGCAACCTCCGCCGCCTGCTCGGCCTGAGCCAGTTCGAGGAGCTTGGCCCGCAGCACACGCATGGCTTTGTCCCGGTTCTTGAGCTGCGACTTTTCATCCTGGCACTGCACTACCACGCCGGTCGGCAAGTGAGTAATCCGCACGGCCGACTCGGTCTTGTTGACGTGCTGGCCGCCTGCGCCGCTGGCGCAATAGGTATCAATTCTCAGATCATTCGGATTGACTTCGATATCCACCTCTGCGGCCTCCGGCAATACAGCCACCGTCACGGTCGAGGTATGGATCCGGCCGCTGGACTCGGTTGTCGGCACCCGCTGCACCCGGTGCACACCACTCTCATACTTTAGTTTGGAATAGGCGCCATCGCCTTCAATGGAAAAGACAACTTCCTTAAAACCGCCTAGATCAGGCGCATTGGCATCCAGCACTTCCACCCGCCAGCCCTGATTCTCGGCATAGCGGGTGTACATCCGGAACAAATCACCGGCAAACAGCGCCGCCTCGTCGCCGCCGGCCCCGCCCCGGATCTCCACGATGACATTCTTGTCATCATTGGGATCTTTTGGCAATAACAAAATTCTGAGCTCGTCGGTCAGGGTTTCCACCTTGGCTTTGGCTTCGTCATATTCGGCTTCCACCATCTCGCGAAACTCGTCATCCAGCTTGTCTTTCAGCATGTCGCGGGCATCGTCAATCGCCTGCAGTGCTTTTTTGTACTCCCGGAACTTTTCCACAACCGGAACCATTTTGCTATGGGCTTTGGTCAGCTTCTGCCACTCGCCCAAGACTGTCATAACGGCCGGATCACTAATCCGTCCTTCCAGTTCCAGAAACTTATCTTCGATGGCCTGCAATTTATCCAGCATCTGTTCTCACCTCAAAATCTTGGTCAGGACGTACGGCGTTTAAAGCCGCAATAGCTACTTCAATCTGGTCGTCACTCGGTTCGCGGGTAGTCAGCTGCTGCAGCCACAAGCCAGGCGTAATGGCACAGGCAACCCAGCGGGCTTTACTCCGACCGGCAAACCGGATAATTTCATAAGCAATACCGGCCACCACCGGCAGCAGCACCACCCTGGACAGGATTCGCAGCCAAAGGTCAGGCCAGCCTAAAAACGCAAACATAATGATGCTTACCACCATCACAATCAGCAGGAAATTGGTGCCGCAGCGCGGGTGCAGCCGGCTGTACTTACGGATATTGGCCACATTCAGTTCTTCGCCGGCCTCGTAAGCATGGATGGTTTTATGTTCAGCTCCATGGTATTGAAATACTCTTTGAATATCTTTCATCAGCGAAATGCCCAAAATATACAGAAAAAAAATGGACAGCCGCAAAATGCCTTCAAAGGTGTTTAGCAACCGCGGATCGGTAACCGCGCTGTGAATATATTTGGCTGCATAGGTCGGAATGACCACAAACAGCAGTATGGCCAATCCCAGGGAAAATACCATGGTCATGGCAATTTCCTTGGTGGACAGCGCCTGGTCTTCTTCACCGGCCGCCTGAGCGGAAAACGACAGGGCTTTGAGCCCGTAAACCAGCGACTCGGCCAAAGCCACCACCCCGCGAATCATCGGTTTCTTTAAAATGGGATAACGGTCGGCAAGCGATGTCAGCCGTTCTTTTTGAATGGTAATCTGTCCGGACGGTTCGCGCACGGCAGTGGCGATATATTCCGGACCGCGCATCATAACCCCTTCGATGACAGCCTGGCCGCCGACAAAAGGTTTCTTCTCACTCACGCTACCCGCCCCTTTCTCATGATAAAGTAAAGCAGAGCATTCCCGCCCTGCTGCAGTTGTTCATGACTTATAGTTTAACAGCAGAGCATCGCTGCTCTGCTGCTGCTTTATTTGCCTTGTGTATTGCCAAAGCGTTTGTTGAATCTTTCCACACGACCGCCGGCAGCCACCTGGCGCTGTTGACCGGTATAGAAGGGATGGCATTTGGAGCACACATCTACACGCAGTTCCTTTTTTACCGAACCAGTCATAAATGTATTGCCACAGCCGCAGACTACTTTGGCTTCACCAAACTTGGGATGAATTTTTTCTTGCATAGCTTGCTTGCACCTCACTTTATAAAGCCACTTTAAATTACGCGTGATAATTATAGCATATAGCATCAGGCTGTGCAAGTTATCTTATGGCAACTTTGCCAAGATAACGATAAATACTTCCACAAGTGCGGGATCAAACTGACTGCCCGCATTTTTCCGGATTTCGGCAATGGCTTCCGCTTTGGTCATCGCCCGCCGGTAAGGCCGCTGATTGGTCATGGCGTCATAGGCGTCGGCCAGCCCCAGTAGCCGGCATTCCAGCGGAATGTCTTCCCCGATCAGGCCCAGGGGGTAGCCGGCCCCGTTCCACCATTCGTGATGCTTCAGCACCCAGTCGGCGATAAATACCAGATCGGGCGCCGCCCGGGCAATCCGGTAGCCGATTTCCGAGTGACTGCGCATGATAGCCATTTCTTCTGCTGTCAGCCGGCCTGGCTTAAAGAGGATTCCATCCGGTATACCCACCTTGCCGATGTCGTGAAATTGCGCAAACAGCTGCAGCTCCGCCAGCTTGGGCTCAGACAGGCCAAGCTCTGTTCCCAGCAGTTGAACCAGTTCCTGCAGCCGCTGGGCATGTCCGTCGGTAATGAAATCCCGGGCCTCCAGCGCCTTTTTCAGGGTTTGGACAATGGCGCTGCGGGTACTGCGGTTGTGCAGTAATTTGTCCCGGTACATGTAATTATCGGCCTCTTTTAATATTTCGGTGGCGTCATTGGCCTGCTCCGTCCCCACCGCAAACCCGATCGACAAACTCAGCACCAGGCCCGGGGTCTCGTTATTGGTCCGGGCAACGGCCGCTTTAATATCCCGGCACAAAGCGGCGACACTGTCGGCCGAGTGGTTTTTGAGCATAATGGCAAATTCATCACCGCCAAAGCGGGCAATTACCGCGTCCGGCGGACAGGCGGCCTGCAGCGTGGCGGCGGCTTTCCGCAGCAGTTCATCCCCGCTGGCATGCCCCAGCGTGTCATTGATCAGTTTTAGTCCGTCTACATCCACGACAATGATCTGGAGACTGTCGCCGGCAACATTGGCCGTTTCCAGATACTCCTCAAATACGGCCCGGTTGTACAGTCCCGTCAGGGTATCGTGCCTGCCGACGTACCAGAGGCTGGACTGAGCGGTTTCCAACGACCCCAGCATATTATTAATATGAACGGCCAGTTCGGCCAGCTCATCCCCGCCGCTGACCGGCACCCGCAGGGACAGATCCTTGCTTTTGGCTATTTTTTTAACAACGCCGCCGACTTTATCCAGCCGGCTGAGCACGTTCCATTCCAGCAACACCAGGATAACCAGGCCAAACACAAAACCGGCGACCAGCAGCATAGCGATAAAATAATTCAAAATCTGCTGGCCCTGCTGGGCAATGGCCCGGCCTGTCAGAATCCGCATAAACAGCGCCGGATCGCCGTAAATGTCGGGTATAACCGTATAGCCGGCCACATAATTCTCATCCAGGACCTTGACATACACCTCGGACAGTTGTGACAAATAAGGCTGGGCAGATAAAAAATCCGCCGGCAGATCACTGTTCCAGCCGGTAAATTCCAGCGCCAGCTGCACCCGTTCCGCGATAAATTCCTTTTCCTGATAGGTCAGATACCGGCCAACCAGCAGTACCCCCCGGGAGGCATTCCCCTGACTGCCCGTTATTTCCCTGGCCGCAATGATCATTTGTCCCGCCGGCAGGGTAAGTATCCCTTTGCAGCTGCCGGCGGCGGCCGCCGGTCCGGCGGAAGGCTTAACGGCCGCCAGCCTGGCAGCCGTTTCCTTGTCCAGCGGCACCTCCTGCTGCGTATTCCAGTCAAAGGCACGGGCGTAAACAATCTGGCCGGCCGGATCGGTATAAACAATGACATTAAGCCGGCGCGACACCCAAACCGAGTCTTTAATGAACCTGTCCATATAGGCCCGGTCGCCTGAAGCCATGAATTGGTAGGCCTCGTCCGCCTGCGCCCAGTCTTTAACGAAATTTTCCAGGGCGGCAATTTGATTTTCCACCGCCTTGACCGCCCGTTTTACATTCCGTTCCACATCACTTTTCTCTAACTGGCTGTAACCGGCAGCCAGGATAGCGTCGGCGGTGAAAAAAATGCTCAATAGCAATAGCAGTAAGGCGAATCCAATAACAATAATACTTTTCTCACGTAATGGCACCTTTTACCCGCCTTTTTCTTTATTTACCAATCTGCTGCTAGCAGCCGGGGTAAAGCTCCGGTTTGCGGTGCCGCAGCAAGGGCAGTTCTTCCCGCACCCGCTGCACTGTCCGTAGGTCGATCTTACCGGTCAGTACCGTTTCTTCGGCCGCGGCGTTGGCCACTACCCGGGCCCAGGGATCGACAATCAGCGAATGACCGTAAGCCTTATATTCGGCGGCGGCATTCAAGGCCGGCGCGGCGCCGATGACATAGACCTGATTATCCACGGCCCGGGCCCGCATTAACAATTCCCAGTGCGCCGGACCGGTAACCGGTCCAAAAGCAGCCGGATAGATCAGAATATCGGCCCCGTTTAGCACCATGGCCCGGGCCAGTTCGGGAAAGCGCACATCATAGCATATGGCCACGCCCAGGGTTCCCAGCGAGGTTTTCAGCACAGTCATACTGCTGCCGGCCGCCAGGGTTTTGGATTCCTGAAACACGGTTCCCCCTTTGATATTCACGTCAAACAGGTGAACCTTGCGATGGTGGCCAATTAATTGTCCCCGTTCGTCAAATATGAAGCTGGCATTATAAATATTGCCGGCCCCATCACGTTCCGGCATAGAGCCGCCCACCAGGATGATGCCGTGTTCGGCGGCGCATTCGGCCAACATGGCAAGCGTCGGGCCGCCGGCCGCTGGTTCAGCATATTGCGGAAATAAATCCGACTGATACGGACAGTTGAACATTTCCGGCAGTACCACCAGCCGGCTGCCAGCGGCCGCAGCCTCAGCGATCATCTGTCTGGCTTTGACAAGATTGGCCTGTTTGTCGGCCACAACTCCTAGTTGACATATCCCAACAGTAAATACTGACACGAATACCCCTCCAGTTTAATAATTTATCTGGTTTTTTTTGCCGAAATTGGCAGTCACAGAAGGATTTTACCATATATTCTGTCGAATACCTGACAAGATTAGAAGACGAGAGGATAATGGAAACCCATGCAAAAGATCGCCGCAATAAATCTGCAGCCCGGGATGGTGCTTGCCCGCAATATTTTCAGTATTGACGGGGTATTGCTATTGAGTGCCGGCACCCTTTTAAATTTTCCCCAAATTGAGCGATTGCAACAGTTTAATCTGGCAAGTGTATACATAAAAAATCCTTTCCTTGACCACATTGCCGACAGTGATATTATTGAAACCATTCCTGAAATTGTGCGCGAGGAAACCAGAGTACAGGCTGTCCAGATCGTCCATGCGGCCTTTGAAAACCTGGCCGCCAACCGCGAGCTTGAGATGCAGCCGTTTAAAGAAACGGCCGATTTTATCATTGATGAGGTTATCAAAAACCGTGGCGCCATGATCCATCTGACCGATATCCGCGCCCGGGACGGCTACACCTTCGGGCACTCGGTCAATGTCTGCGTCCTGGCCACTTTTACCGGCATGCAGCTGGGCTATAACCTCCACCAGCTAAAAGAACTGTCCCTGGGCGCTTTATTGCATGACACCGGCAAAATGCTTATTCCCCAGGAGATTTTGGTCAAACCCGGTCCCCTGTCGGCTGATGAACGAAAAGTGATGGAAAAGCATGCCGAGTTCGGCTTCGACATTCTCCGCCGGCAAAGTGAAATTCCTTTGGTTTCGGCCCATATCGCCTTTCAGCACCATGAAAAATTTGACGGCACCGGCTACGCCCGCAGCCTGGGCGGTACGGATATTCACGAGTATGCCAGAATTGTAGCCATTGCCGATGTCTACGACGCCATTACCTCCGACCGTCCTTATAAGGAAGGCACACTGCCGCATGAAGCGTATGAACTCATGATATCGCTGGCCAACACGCATTTTGATCCCCGTATTCTCAGAATCTTTTTAAATCAAATTGCCGTTTATCCGCTGGACAGTGTTGTCCGCATCAATAGCGGCGAAATCGCCCTGGTAACCAAAGTCGTTCCCGGGCTGCAGACCCGGCCAACCTTAAAAGTCATCTTTAACGCTGACGGCCGCCGGGTAGAGAATGGTCCGGAGATTGATTTAACCAAACACCTGACCACCTTTATCGATAAAATATTCTCGCCGGCCGAAGTGCTGGAGTTTGATATGCGTTCTACCTGATGAATAGATTAAATTTCCTTTATTATATAATATTTCCCGGTCAGAAGAAACAAGGGGGACAAAAATGCCCACGGAACGACTATATTATCTCCATTCTTATGTAAAAGATTTTACCGCCCGGGTGCTAACGGCCACCCCGCTGGCGAACGGTCAGTATGCCCTTGTGCTGGACCGCACGGCATTTTATCCGGCAAGCGGCGGGCAGCCGGCCGACCACGGCTGGCTGGCTGACATTCCGGTCATTGATGTCCGTGAACAGGGCGGTGACATTGTCCATATCACGGCTGGCTGCCCGGAGGCGCCGAGCGTCTCCGGCCGGATTGACTGGCAGCGGCGCTTTGACCACATGCAGCAGCATAGTGGCGAACATGTGTTGACAGGCGCTTTTCACCAGGTGATGAACGCGCACAATATCGGCTTTCATCTGGGCGAAACCTCAAGTCAGCTTGATCTTGACGTGGAAGCGCTGACGGCTGAACAAATCACTGCCGTCGAAACAGTTGCCAACACCAGAGTATTTGCCAATCTTCCCATTCATATCCATATTGTCGACGCTGCTGAGCTAAGCCGTTTTCCGCTGCGTAAACAACCGGCCAAACAGTACGACCGCCTGCGCCTCATTGAAGTGCCGGCCTTTGACTGTTGCCCCTGCGGCGGCACACATGTCGGCACAACCGGCGAAATCGGCCTGATTAAAATCAGAACCTGGGAACGCAAGAAAAACGGGGTTAGAATTGACTTTGTCTGCGGCTTGCGGGCCTTAACCGATTATCAGGCGAAAAACGAGACTGTAAAAAACCTGGCAGCCGCCTTGTCAGTCCCGCCGGCCGAGGTAAAGGCTGCTTATGATAAGCAGCTCCTCCGGCTGGATACCTTAACAAAAGACCTGGCAGCCGCCCAGCAGGAACTGTGCGGCCGGCTGGCCCGGGATCTCCATGCTCAGGCCGCCCGCGCCGGCGACTTAAAAATCATTACCCATACACTGACGAATGCCCTGCCGGCAGCAGTGGGCGAACTGGCCCGGGAGTGCGCCGGCTATGAGCAAACCGTCGCTCTGATTGCCGGGATCAGTCCCGATAATACCAAAGTCCACCTGGTATTTGCCGCAAGTCCCGCGCTGACGCCGGCGGTGCCGCTGAATGCCCTGCTCAAAACTGCCCTGCCCTTCATCGACGGCAAAGGCGGCGGCAGTCCGCAGCTGGCCCAGGGCGGCGGCAGCAATCCTGCCGGCGCCCTGGCCGCACTGGCCACAGCTAAGGATTTGCTTCTATAAAAATAATGGAAACGAAAACAGGGATTGCCTCACTAGCGGCAATCCCTGCTTTTATTTTAGCGATGGGTAATGGTTAATTTATTTTTACTCAGCACCCGGCCGGTCTGATCGACAAAAGTTACATCGACGCCGCCCCAGATATCGAAGATAGCGCGGTCCAGCGCAATATAATCGGCTGGCTGGGCAGCAGCCTGAGTAACCATGGAACCGGCTCCCGGGCTGTTGGTGTGAACGGTAACGGTCATTTTATTGGCCTGCATGGTTATTTTCTCGATACCGATGCCATAGCCGCCGGTCGGCGCCGTGCCCAGGTAGGCAAACAACACCACTTTATTATGATAGTCGATATTCTGCACCTGCTTCAGGACACTGGCCGGAATACGGCGATCCTGCTGGCGCTGAGCCCGGTAATCGACAATGGTGGCAAAGGCCATGTCCTTAGGGTAGCTGTTTTTTTGCCATTTCCAGCCGGCATATTTGCCGGTGGAGAACAGAGTCTTGCCCGTAGTCTGGGCCGGGGGCGCCGGCTGGTAAAAGCCGATTACCTGATACGTTGTCCAGATCGCATCGCCACCGCCAAACGGTTTCACCAGAATCATGGTATAGTCCTTGCCAGCATGAATGACCCTGACGTGGATTTCGCCGTGACGGGCAATTTCGCTGGCGTCCAGGCGCTTAATGATGCTAAAAGAGTCCTGATCGGTAAAGCCATAGTTCCGGCCTTCGCTGCGCGCGACCTGCAGCGGATCGAGACGCCAGCGTTCGCGGCCGTTGTCAACATTCTGCTGCCACTGGATGACCTTGCTGTAATCAAGGTTGGCCACACCCGGCCCCACATCAATTTTTTTGTAACCGGCACCGGTATTGCCGGCAGCTACCGGTATGGTGGTGATCACAGTTCCCATAATGCCCGCGGTGTCTTGTAAAGTCACGTCCGGCTGTTCAGCCGGCAGCGTTTGTCCGCCGGCCTGCACCGTGTCCGCTATTGCCTGCGGCGTGGCCAGCCACTCGGCAGCCTGTCCGGGCTGAACCGCCAGGGAGCTTACCGCCGTAAGTACGGCCAGGCCGGTGGTAACTGCTATGGTTTTTATTTGCTTTCTGCCAATATTCATTATACTTTCCCCTTCCTCTTGTCCAACCTATTGCCATTGACTCTTTAGTCAACTCATCTAATTAAACGCCGGCCCAGGTTGAAAAGTAACGCCGCCAGCCAAGGTAAAATCTGGCGAAAGACAATGAGTCAGGAGCAAACCTCCTGACTCATTGTTCACTGGCAACACTGACCTCGGTAAGCGTCTTGGCCAGCTTCAGCAGTTCTTCCTCGCTAGCTGCACCTTCCAGTGTTACTTCGGTGTCATTCACTGTCACCTGGACTTTATTTTTGTTGGGCGGCTTGATTTCCCCTGACTTACCGGGAACAGGGGCCGCCTTTTTGGCCGCGGCCGGCGGCGGTGTCACCGTCGAGCGCATAATCGCCGGGCGTTGGGGAGCCTGGGTAATGATAATTTCATCAGGCGCCCCTTTGCGGTACACCTGGCGAATGGTTTTGCTGGCGGCGTCAATTGTCACTACATCGGCTTTACGGTTGGCCAGTGCCAGCATGGTGCCGCTGGCAGCCGGCACCGGTGTCTGGGACGGAACAAGAGCAACTTCCGGCGGCGTCTGGGCCGGTACCGTTTTGCCGGGTGGAATCGGTTGCGGCGTGACGGCCGACCGTTTGGCGGCGGACGGCGGCGTTTCGGTCCGGGCCGGTGGTGAAGTTAGATTCGGCGGCGGCACGGTAATAGCGGGCGGCTTAACTTCCTCGGCCACAGGCGCCGGTGGCGCCTTGGCCAGCTCCCGGTCCGGCGTAGACGGGGGAATACTGTTTAATAATGCCACCAGCAGCACGGCGGCAACCGCGCTTGACAGGCTGGCCAACCCCCAGGCCAGCCGCTTCTTCTGCTTTTCACGGATAAGCGTAGTGGCTGCCTGGTTGACGAGATGATCAACCATCGCCGGCGGCGGCGCCAGTGCCGCTTTATTGCTTTCCTTGATCAGTCTGGCGGTAAAGACCAGTTCAGCCAGTTCGGTATCCTGGCCATTCTCCGGCTGTGCTCCCCGGTTGAGGGCATCGATCGCTGCCGACAGCGTTTCTGCCTGCCGCTTTTCCATATTCGTGTTATCCTGCACCGGCTTCCCCCTCTCCGCCAATTCCATTTTCTGCAAATAAATCTTTCAACTTTTTAAGCGCCCGCTGCTGCAGCATTTTGACAGCGGCGCCGCTTTTGCCCATAATCCTGGCAGTGTCTGCAACCGCCAGCCCCTGAATGATTCTAAGTTCAATCACCTGTTGCTGCTCTGCCGGCAACAGCGCCAGCATGCGGGCAACTTCCTCCCGGCGTTCGGTATTGACAGCCGCTTCTTCCGGGCGTACGCCGGTATCGGTAAGCGGCTCGCTGTATTCGGTAATATCAACCACCTGCGGCGTGCGGCCGCGTTTCCGGTAGTAGTCGGTAATGAGATTAAGCGCAATGCGGGACAGATACGTCTTAAAAGTCGCATTGGTTTCCTTATAGCGCGGCAGCGCAGCTAAAGCCCGCAGGAAAGTATCCTGCGCAATTTCCTGAGCTTCCTCAGGCTTGCCGGTTTTGGCCAGCGCCAAGCGGTAAATAGAAGGCCAATGGCTGGTCACCAGCGTATTCAGAGCAGCCCGGTCACCGTCCCGCGCCTGGGCAATTATGAGATTTTCACTATCTGGCAAGCCTTGGTCACCACGCTTTACACCTTACATATAATTAAACGCTGCACAAGCCAATAAGTAACGCGTCACATTGCACCTTATAGTGTTTGCCAAATCGGGGAAAAAATTCTGCGAATAGCAAAAGCCAATAAAGATTTACAGGGCATTGTCAACAGCCTGCCCGGCTAAAATCCTTATTGGCTAGTATCAACTGTTCTTAACGCACCAAAAATTCCCCCAGTTGGAAAGGCAGCTTACCCAACCGGGCTTTCACGTCGGCTACACTGTCGCTAAAGCCGGCTGCCGCCTCTTTATCGGCAAACCGTACTTTGACATCCAGATTTTCCCCGTCGTACAGGTGAAAGGCTGTTTCCACCGTGCCGATATTTTCTGTTTCCAGGCATACTCTCAGCCAGGTCTCGGCTACCCGCTGACCAGGATTCTTTTTGTCTTCCTCTTGCTGATGATAAACATGAATATGAGCCGGATAGGCCGCTTGTCCGTCGCCGAAATAGAGTGGCACCGTAAAACTCAGCACATTATGACGCTCCTGACGTTCCACCAGCACATTACCCGGTTTGGGCACCGACTCGGCCAATTCACGAATTGCCGCGGCCACAGCTTTTTGTTCCGCCTGACTTTTGTTCTGCCAGGCGTCAAAAACCTCGGTCTGGCTTTGCTGTCCGCCGGGCGTCGGCTGTGCGGCCGGACGCCCGGCCGGTTTCATTATTTCGGCGGCTTCTTCCAGAAAAGCGGCCAGCATAGTAATTTTTTCAACAGCCGGTTTAGCGGATTTCAGCAGCGCGGCCAGAGAGTCCGGCAGCGCTGTGCCGGCCTGCTCCTGCATTTCGCTCTTGCCTGCCAGGACCTCAACCAGGTCTTTTATGGCCGCTGGCAGGCTTTCAAGCACTTCCGGCTGGGCAGCAAGCGTTTTTAGCAATAATGGCGCTGTCGGTTCCTGCTGCGTGGCAGCCGGCGCGTCGGCTTTGGCCGCCACGCCGGTTGGCGGATACTGCGGCCTGGCCAGGACAACCTCGCCTTGCTGACGGCCGTCCGCCGGCAGCGGTATGGCCGCTTCTGCCGGCAGACCAGGCTGACTGGCCGGCTGAGGCTGCCCGTTGGCGGCGGCTTTCCCGGCCTGTTGGCCCGGTACAAGCTCGGGCTGGGGCGGCAGGCCGGGAGCCATTGGGGCTTGTTGCCCGGCGATCTGACGCGGCGGCACTGCCGCCGGCGCCTGCTGCTGCGCTGCCGGTTGGCTGGCCGGCGGCACCGTAGCCGGCAGCGCCGGTTGTTCCGGCGTTGTTTGTGCAGGCGGCGCTGCCGCCCCGGCCGGCTG
>JAEZQV010000009.1 GCA_023441125.1 Bacillota bacterium | reverse complement strand
GTCCGGGGACTGGCTGAACTGCTGCCGGAAATGCAGGCCACTGCCGGTTGTCCGTATCACTGTGACCCGGCGAATCAGAGCAAAGCCTGTGATGACTGCCGTCAGCATGAGGGCTGCGCTGACACCTTTATCTTGCCGGTGCCGGTCATTGATATTCCGGTATCGGCGACTGAAGACCGGGTAGTGGGCAGTCTTGATTTCGAGCAGACCATCAAGGACGGCCACCGGGCGTTTCTGCCGGGACTGATGGGCGAGGCCAACCGGGGTATTATCTATATTGACGAAATCAACCTCCTGGACGATCATATTGTGGATGTGCTTTTGGACGCGGCCGGTAGCGGCATTAATGTGGTGGAGCGGGAAGGCATCAGTGTCACCCACCCGGCAGAATTTATCCTGGTAGGCACCATGAATCCGGAGGAAGGGGATCTCAGGCCGCAATTGCTGGACCGTTTCGCCCTCTGTGTCGAGGTGGCCGGCTTGACCGACCGGGAGGCCAGGGTGGAAATCATGAAACGCCGGGAGGCGTTTGAAATTAATCCGGCCGCTTTCCGGAAACACTGGCAGCCGCAGCAGGACAGTTTGCGTGACAAGGTGGCTGCAGCCCGGCAGCAGTTGGCGGCGGTAACTGTGCCAGAGGAGCGGTATGAGATGATCAGCCGGCTGTGCGCTGAGGCTTACGCCGCCGGGCACCGGGCGGACATTATGCTGATGCGGGCCGCCGTAACCCTGGCTGCCTGGCGCGAACACCCGGCAGTGACTGAGGCCGATGTTCTGGATATAGCGCCGCTGGTACTGGCCCATCGCCGCCGCGAACCGCCGGAGGAGTCCGAGACACCCAAGCAGCAGGAGCAGGAGCAGCCGGAACCGCCGGCAGACCAAAACGAGGAGCAACAAAAACAAGCGGAGAATACGCTGCCTCCCCCGCCGGCTAACGGCCAGGAAGAGAAACAGCAGCAGGACAGCAAGGAGGAAACAGACAATAACAATCAGGCCAAACCATCGACCGAGGTGGTATTTGCCATTGGCAAACCATTTGCCATCAAGCGCATCAGCCTGGTTAGGGACCGCCAGGCCAGACGCGGTTCGGGCCGGCGCTCGCGCACCAAGACCGATGCCAGTGTCGGCCGCTACGTAAAGAGTACCAGTCACCGCGACCGGGATGACCTGGCGATTGATGCCACCATCCGGGCGGCGGCGCCTTTTCAGCGCAGCCGTCCGGCTAACGGCATGGCGCTGGTCATTGAAACCAGCGATATCCGGGAAAAAGTCCGGGAGAAACGTATTGGCAACTTTATGCTGTTTGTTGTGGATGCCAGCGGTTCGATGGGCGCCAAGCAACGCATGATCGAAACCAAGGGAGCTATTCTTTCCCTGCTGCAGGACGCTTATCAGAAGCGGGACCGGGTAGGCATGGTGGCTTTTAAGGGCAATCAGGCGGAAGTGTTGCTGCCGCCCACCAACAGTGTGGAGATGGCGCAGAAATGTCTGGTGGAACTGCCGGTCGGCGGCAAGACGCCGCTGGCGGCCGGTCTGGCCAAAGCGCAGGAGGTCGTGCGGCAGCATTTGAAGCGCAGCCCGCACATGCGGCCTATTGTCGTGATTTTGTCCGACGGCAAGGCCAATGTGGCCATGGCGGATGACAAGCCGCTGGCCGAGGCGCACCGGGTGGCCGATAGTATGCGCGAGGAATTTGACATTAAATATATTGTTGTCGATACCGAGCAAAAAGGTCTGCTGGCCTTTGGCAAGGCGCAGGCGCTGGCCGGCCGCCTGGGAGCGGAATGCTATACAATTGAACAACTGCAAGTGGACAGTCTGGTCGACATCGTCCGCAGAGCACTGGCGTAAGACACAGCTAAAGAAAAGAGGAGACAAAATGCATAGTCATAAACCGGGGAATTATCCGTTTTCCGCCATTGTCGGTCAGGAAAGCATGAAAAAAGGCTTGATGCTCAATGTCATTAACCCGCGTCTGTCCGGTATCCTGATCCGGGGAGAAAAAGGCACCGCCAAATCAACGGCAGTCCGGGCATTGGCCGAACTGCTGCCGGAGATTGAGGTGGTGGCCGACTGTCCGTATCATTGCGATCCCGATCAGCCCTTGGCCTATTGCCCGCAGTGTCATGAGCGCTTTACAAAAGGCGAAGTGCTGCCCCGGTCCAGACGGCCCATGAAAGTGGTTAACCTGCCGGTATCGGCCACAGAAGACCGTGTTGTCGGCACCCTTGACATTGAACATGCCATTAAGCATGGTGAGAAAAAATTTGAGCCGGGGGTTTTGGCTGAAGCAAACCGCGGAATCCTTTACGTAGACGAGGTCAATCTTCTGGACGATCATATTGTCGATGTCCTTCTCGATGCTGCCGCTATGGGCGTCAATACCGTGGAACGGGAAGGCGTGTCGTTTTCTCATCCGGCGCAGTTTATTCTTGTCGGTACCATGAATCCGGAAGAAGGTGAACTGAGGCCGCAACTGCTGGACCGGTTCGGCCTGTGTGTCACCATTGAAGGCATTGCCGATCCGGCCAAGCGCGTAGCGGTAATCAAGCGCCGGACAGCCTTTGAGGAAGACCAGGAAGCTTTTGCGGCCGAGTGGGCCGAAGAGCAAAACAAGCTCCGGGACAAAATGGTCGCAGCCCAAAACCTGCTGGCGTCTGTCGGCTATGACGATGAGATGTTGTTCAGCATTGCCGATATTGCTATTCAAATGGGGGTTGACGGTCATCGGGCTGACCTGGTGATGCTTAAGGCCGCCAAGGCCCTGGCGGCACTGAATGGTCGAAATAAGGTAGAAAGTTCGGATGTTTGCGCGGTTGTCGAACTGGCACTTATGCACCGGATGAGGAAGAAACCCTTTCAGGAAATCGGTTCGGATCAGAAAAAACTCCAGGAAATTATGGGACATCAGCCTGCGCATAGCCATGATCATTCTCACCGGCATAACCATTCACACGCTCATGTCCATACACATCGATGATGGGAGCGGCACATATGATCGTGATTGACGGGCTTGTTAAAAGGTTCGACGAGCGTACCGTTGTCGACAGGCTCAGCCTGCATATTGAACAGGGGGAAACCTTTGGTCTGCTGGGGCCAAACGGTGCAGGCAAGACGACGACTATCCGCATTTTAACAATGTTAACCAAGCCAACGGCGGGTACAATCACCATCAATGGCTGGAAACTGCCGGAGAATGACCTGGAGATCAAGAATACCATCGGCGTGGTGCCGCAGCAGCTGAATCTGGATATTGACCTTACAGCCCGGGAAAACCTGGACCTGCACGGCCGCCTGCACCATATGCCGCACGCTGAACGCAAGAAACGTATTGATGAACTGCTGGAGTATGTGGAACTGGCCGACCGGAGCCAGGAAATGGTGCAGAAATTTTCCGGGGGCATGAAACGCCGGCTGATGATTGCCAGAGCCTTATTACACCGGCCCAAAATATTATTTCTGGATGAACCCACCGTCGGCCTGGATCCGCAGGTCCGGCGGCGATTATGGGATTTGGTGCGCCGGCTGAACGGGGACGGTATTACTGTACTGTTAACCACTCACTACATCGAAGAAGCCGAGAATCTCTGCAAGCGGGTGGCTATCCTTGATAAAGGCTGCCTGATTGCCCTCGACAGTCCGGTGGCATTATGCCGGCGGCTGGGTGAATTCGTGGTGGAATGGAATGAAAAGGGCATGACCGATTATCGCTTTTTTACCGGGCGGAGTGATGCCAGCGCTTTTGCTGCCGGGCTTTCCGCCGATACGATCATCCGCCGTTCCAACCTGGAGGATGTTTTTGTGGAGCTGACCGGGCGAAAGGTGGCAGGCTAATGTTCTTTTACGATATCTATACGGTATTCTGGCGCGACTGGCTGGTGCTCCGCCGGCGGATGACCAAGTTTATCCTGTCGCGGATGGTGACCCCGGTTTTGTATCTGGTGGCTTTTGGCTGGGGGCTTGGCCGCGGTATCCAAATGAACGGCGGCAGCTATCTGGATTTTATTGTTCCGGGAATCATGGCTTTAAATGCCATGAACATCAGCTTTAATTCGGTCGCCTCCCCGCTCAACATGATGCGGCTGTATCATAAATCGTTCGAGGAATACCTGGTTGCCCCAGTTAGTCCGGCGGCGTTTGTTATTGGCAAGATTCTGGCGGGAACCCTGCGGGGCCTTCTGTCCTGTGCCGTTATCTTTTTGCTGGCCTATTTCTTCGGCGCGACACTGACGATTCATGTTGGTTTTCTGCTAGTCCTGTCACTGGTATGCACCTTGTTTGCCGCCATGGGCGTAGTAGCGGCCATGGTTATCGACTCGCATGAGGATATGGGGAACTTCAGCACGTACTTTCTTCTGCCGATGTCGTTTCTATGTGCCACCTTTTTTGCTGTCGATAACTTGCCGGCAGGCTTGCGCTGGGTTATCGAGGTCTTGCCGCTGACACATGCGACCTATGCGCTGCGCGTGTTGGGGGCCGGCGGCGATATTCCCTGGTTGCCGGTGGCTATTCTCGGCGCGTATACCGTAATTTTGACTGGGATTGGCATAGGGACACTGGTACATATACGCGATTAACCGAATCAGATTATGGTGGCCGTAGCTGCCCGCGGCCTTGGCGCTGTCCGCCGGAGCGGAAGCCGATCCACGTAATTGCAGCATGTTAATCCTAGGCAATGAATATATTATATAAATTTATATCAGCCATAATCTAATTTACTAAGGGCAACGCACCTGAGGCATGAAGCCTTAATATGGACTAGAGTCCTCTTTAAGGTTTTATGCCTTATTTAACGTGAGGGTGTGAGTGCTAAGCTCAACTAAACAACTGCAGACAGGAGTCTTATTGGCAATTATAGTGAAATATTTCACTATAGAGAAAGGAGGTGATAATAGTGTTTGAACACATAGATATTGGCTATGTCAGCCTTTGGATTTTAATTTTTCTTTTATTTGGCGTTCCCCTTTGGATCCGGGCGTACTACCTTAATGATGCAATACGAAAAATGACCAAACGGCGTGACAAATAAAAATATGGTTGCAAAACGCTTTTGTTGTTTATTTGCCGGTGAAATGGATGACAAAAGCGCTGCTGCTAACTGTGTCAGACAAAAAACGCCGGACGAACCAGTCCGGCGTTTTTTCTATCCAAGCGCAGTTTGCTATTGTGTTATGTTCCACCACATAACTCCAACCGTTGTCGCCGATTGCTCCAGGCAATACCCGTTAACGGCGCGGTCCTTAAGAAAGCGGTCAATGTCTGCCGCCACGGCCGGGCCGGTGACGCCCAGCAGGGCAAAATAGCGGGTATAATGCTCAATAAGATAATCAACCGGTTCCTGCTGGCTGTGGCGGTAGCTGTAAAATGAAAGGTGGGGACGGTAGCCCTCCTGATAAAGAATATTAAGCGGATAAATGATATCAAACGAAGGACCGGGGGCAGGTTCGGCCAGGAGTTTTTCCCACAGCAGGCGGCGCAGGTCCAGGTCGTGCCGACCGGCGAAGCCGATGAGGCAGCAGGTTTTCCGGGCTACTTTGGTCATTTTCATCAGGCTGCTGTAATCATTGATCGCCGGGCTTTTGGCGGCGAAGGCTATATCGAATGCAGGCTCTGCCGGCAGGTCATGCCAGTCGGCGTGCCAGGGCCGGATATTGCCGCTTAAGGCGGCCTTCGCCGCCTGGTGCATAAGGGCAGCCAGCATTTGTTCGGCTGTATCCAGGGCGGTCACTTTAACGCCGCGGGCGGCCAATGGCAGGGCGTAAGTTCCCGGTCCGCAGCCAATATCGAGCAAACTGTCGCCGGCCTGAAAAGCGCCCTGGGCGGCAAGGGTATTAATAATATTTTCGTGCACCGCTTCGCTGTCTTTATTGTGTTCGGCGTAACGGCCGGAGAATTTATTCCAGAATTCCTTCCAGCCTTTAGGGTCAGGCTGCCGTTTGCGGGTGCTGTTTTTGTAGTCCTCCCAGGCTTGGGCCCAGAACTTAGCATTGTACATATTCGTTACCATCCCCGGCTGTAGTCTTCCGTACAGGCCAGACAGGCAATCTTACCATTTTTTAGGCGGGCCCGGGCTTCCATGACCTTTTCGCCGCAGTACTCACAGGTGACAGAATTGAATATTTTGGCTTCCGCGGGGAGTTTGAGGTCAACCGTCTGAATTTTAAAGAGGGTTTCGGGCGGCGTGGCCAGCAGTTTGCGGATGCGCTCCTGCTGCAGCTCTTGCCAGGCGGCCTCCTGCTCAGCAGTGGCCTGTCCCTCATACACTGCTGTCCGGAGGGCTTCCTGTCCGGCTGTAAGCGGTACGGAACTATTTTGGGCAACCAGACGTACGGCTTGCCCGGTTTTATGGCTGCCGACCGTATAAGCCTGTTTGCCATGGTCTTTATAGATCAAGTTGCCTTTGCCAATGGTGCAGCCGAGAAGTACCTGGATGGCATCAATACCGCAGCCGTCAGACTCCACAATAGCCACCAGCTCTTCATCTTCAGCCCGCTCTACCTGAAGCTGCGTCAAGGCTGCTTTGGCAGCCAGGTAGCCAATCGTCAGTCCGGGGCAGCAGTGGCCGTGAAAGTCAATGACTTTTTGATAATCAGCAGGGCGATCCAGCATGTTTATTCCTCCCGCAAATAGTAGTAATTAAAAATAAAAAGGCATGCCTACAGCAAGAATTGCATTCTTATAATAGGTTTCATACCTTAATTCCGGAAATATTGAATTTTTTACATTATATTACTTATATTATTCATTATTTGGCTAGGGTTGTCAATGATTCCATACTAATTCTTATAGAAAACCTGTTTTTTATATTTAATTGACAACATTAGTGAATTTTGGTACAATTCAAGCATCAGAGCAGTTGAAGCTGCTTTGGCCGTAAGAAAACGGCACTGTAGCAAAATAGATTTTTAACAACCTGATACCTGAAACAAACAGCCATGAAGGCTTCTGCATAGTGCAGATGTCTTGATGGTTATTTTATTTTGGCGGGGTGATAAGTTTACGGAAAGACTCAGGCCGTCGGCAAAACCGATCCCCAAACCATTGTCCTGGGCATCGAAAATGAAACCGAGAAACTAAACCCGTTGTTTGCCGATGATTATGATGACGCCATTTTCCTCATTTTTAGCGGCCTGACGCGGTTTAATGAGAAAAATGAAGCTGTGCCTGATTTGGCCGAGAGCTGGGATATTTCCGCCGACCAAATGACGTACACCTTCAAACTCAGAAAAGATGGCATGTAAGTATACCATTGGCCGGAGTCTGATTTTAACAGGGGCGGGTTTAGAATATTTTATTGGTATGAAAGCAGTAAAGGCTTGTATAATTGGAAAGCTTATAATTATAATTGAAAGTGACGCGCAGGCATGTGATATTTGCCAGGGAGGGATTTTGTGTATATTGCCGTTATAGATGGGCAGGGCGGTGGAATCGGCAGGGTCATAATTGACAAAGTCCGCAGTGAGTTTCATAATGAAGTTGAGATCTTAGCTATTGGTACTAATTCACAGGCTACAACCGTAATGCTGCGGGCCGGAGCCAATGAAGGCGCTACAGGGGAAAATGCGCTAATTTGCAATGTTGACGAAGTGGATCTGATATTGGGCTCATTAAGCATAATTTTACCCAACTCCATGAAGGGGGAAATGACGGCTAAAATGGCCAAGCGAATTGTCGCCAGTAAAGCAAGAAAAATTTTGTTACCGCTTCATCGCAATAATATTGATTTAATGTGTATACAGCCAGAACCATTACCTCATATGGTAGATGCTATGGTTGTTCAAATTAGAAAATACTTAAAGTCAACAGGGAGGGACATACACTATGTGCGAGGCTAACGCATATCTCATTAAGGATGATAAAGAAGAATTATTAATGGAACGCGTGGACCGCGTAGTGCCACAAAATGGTGAAATCTATCTCGAAAGCATTTGGGGGCAGAGAAAAACCATTACTGCGAGAATAAAAGAACTGAACTTAGTCGATCATCGTATTATTCTGGAAGTGGCTGGAGGAGAGAAGTAAGCCAATCTATTTGCCAGCAGCACGGCAGTTGTGTACAGCTTACTGACAAGAGGGAATTTTAATAATTAAAAAGTTTGAAGTTTATGTATTGTCAAACGATGGAACAGTATGTTATGATTTTAACAAATACAACCATGAAGGTTGTAGAAAGTTATTCTAAAATAGCGAATTGCTCATGATAGAATTTTATGAATGACGGCTGGTCCAATCATCCCAGGCGCAGTTTATTCTGCGTGCTTCCTGGCGTGAGGGAGCGACAATTCGTGATGCACCGAATGATTAAGCTCAGTTTACATATCAGGCTTGAAGCGCTATGGAGCGTCAGGATTCTGATATTATTTTATTGATAACTGCGGCATGAAGCGGCATGAAACTACAGAAGAAATTTCTTTTGTAGTTTCATGCCGCTTTTTTGCGAACTGGTGTTTGTTGATTCAACGAACAAGGAGATGATTTATTACCACACTTCAAAGCGCAGAACGTATTTGCGAAAGAATCATCAAGGAGACAGAGAAAGGGTGAGGAATAACATGCATTTGTCTGATGGAATTTTAAACATGCCAACAGTTGCAGTGACCTCCGCTGCGGCAGGTGTCATGCTGCTTTATGCGCTAAAGGGAATGAAGGTGGAGGAGATGCCGAAAGTCAGTTTGGCAACGGCGGCCTTCTTCACTGCTACGCTAATTATTGTTCCTATTGGTCCAAGCTCGGTGCATCCGTTTTTGGGAGGATTGATTGGTATCCTGTTAGGGCGCAGAAGTACCATTGCCATATTTATCGGACTTCTCTTGCAAACCCTGTTTTTTCAAAGCGGCGGCATCACAACACTTGGGATTAATACGGTAATAATGACCGTGCCGGCACTGATATCTTCTTTTTTATTTCGAAAACTCATACGCAAGGACAACCACATACCGATTGTAAGCGGATTGCTGGGAGCCTTTTCGGTTGTACTGGGGGTATCCGGTTTTGCCCTGGTACTGTATGTTTCCAATAGTGTCTATAGTGAAGGCGTATGGTCCACCATTAATTAACTGCTGCTTGCGCATATTCCGATTGTTATTTTAGAG
>JAEZQV010000008.1 GCA_023441125.1 Bacillota bacterium | reverse complement strand
CCATAGCTGTCGGTGTCAATGCTCTGTTTAAGTTCCTGCCCTTTAATTTTTTTGTCGAGAGCCATCTCCAGACCTTCCAGGCCAACGTCATCCGTGCCGACAAAACCCAGTACTTGCGCGGCCAGACTGTCATTAGGATAATAGCGTTTGCTCTCCTCAACAAAACCCAGGCCGGCAAGCTGATTCTCCTTGATAAGCGCCGCCACCGCCTTGGCCTGCTCAGGTTCCAGCGTACGCTTAATCCAGACAAAGCTGGCCCCGGCTATCAGCCGTTCTTTGATATTGGCCGGAGTCATGCCAATAACCGGTCCCAGCAGATTGGCCAGTGCATCGGGATCTTTTATTTCCAGCGGATCGGCGTAAAGGGATTTGGTCATACTGCTTACGGCCAGTTCCCGGCCATTGCGATCATAAATAGTGCCGCGCGGCGACTGCATTACCCGACTCTCTCTCAGTTGCTCCTGAACTTTGGCACTAAGCCGCTGGCCTTCACCGAACTGAATCCAGGCAATGCGCGCTGCCAAGCCCGCGAGCGACAGTATTGTCATTATCAAAAACAAGGCCAGTCTTTTTTGGATACGTACCGGCATTACGGCCATGTATTGTCAATCCTTCCCGCATGATAGTATCAACTATGGTATTCGCCGCCCAAACCATTTACCCTGCTTACATAATGCAGCTTGCCCAAACCGGCCGCCCGCCTGCGTCGCCGGACCGCGAGCGTCAGGCGTTTTGCACCAGGCGATAGGCAAGAGTTTGCGGCTGGCAAATGACAAAAAGGCACCGTCTGCAGACAGTGCCTTTTACCTTCGCTAACTATTTATTGAGCCGGATGACTCACTTTTGCACAAGCTTCCGCCGGCTCTTTATGGTTTCGCTTCCACCACAAGCCTACAGCCAGAACGCCGATGGTGATAGCCGCCGGCACCAGCCATGCGGGTAATGCCGCTTGAATAACCGGACCGATTTTATGATCATCCATCATCATTTCACCGGCAGTCCAGGCGATCAGCGCCGCACCGGCGTAGACGACCACCGGAAATTTGTCCATAATTTTAATAATAACCTGACTGCCAAAAATAATCAGCGGAATGCTAAGACCAAGGCCCAGCCCCAGCAGCAAAAAGTCGCCTTTGGCTACTGCGGCGATAGCCAGGGTATTGTCCAGGCTCATGACCAGATCAGCCACAATGATGGTTTTAACCGCTGCCATGAAGGAGGTACCGGCTTCAATATTTTCCTCGTCGTTTTCCTCCGTAAGCAATTTTGCTGCTATCCAGACCAGCAGCAAACCGCCGATAAACTGTACATAGGGAATTTGCAACAGTACAACCGCTACAAGTGTTAACACCACCCGCAGCCCTATCGCTCCGACGCTACCCCACAGGATGGCCATCTTTTGTTGCTTCCGGGGCAGACAACGGCTGGCCATGGCAATGACCACTGCATTGTCGCCGCTAAGCACGATGTTCACCATCATGATACTAGCTAGCGCTACCAAAAACTCCATTTTTTTGCACTCCTTTAAATGAAGATTGTTGTTGCCGGTTATAAACCAACCGGCGCTCATTTCTTTTATAGCTAGTTTTAGTACCAGATATAAAAGTCATTGGATTAAGACTATTGTACCAAGCCCCATCAAATTGTGCAAGTCCCCACAAGACAAAATATTGTATACATCACCGAGTTGTTTTCCATTTATTCCTTATTATGGCGGCATAGCTACAATCTCCTAAGAAATACGCCCCTGTCCACCTGGTGAACTAAATAAAAAGCAGGCAGTCGGCTAGTGTCCGCTGTCTGTACACAAGTATAATTATTCATAAATTGGCCCGTTAATGTTAATGGTTGATATTAGTACTAGATACTATTACCGTTAACTTTAACGAGGTCCTATTAGCCGCCACTGTCTCTTGGTAATTGTCAGCTGTTTTTTTGCAATGTAATCACAATTATTTTAATGTATCCCGGATAACCCGGCATGCATTCTGCCAGCAAATTTTTTCAATCTCGTCCGAACTGAAACCTCCGGCCGCCAGCGCATCAACAAGCTTATAGAACTCACCGGCATGACCGAGCTCCAGTTCCGGACCAATACCGTCAAAATCCGAACCAATGGCGATAACTTCAATACCGCCGACCTGCCGGCTATGCTGTATATGCCGGACCATATCCGCCACCCGGCTGAGATAGGGATCTCCCAAAAAACGTTTCTCAAAGTTAATTCCCATAACCCCGCCTTTTTCAGCCAGCGTCCGGATCATCTCATCGGTTAAATTACGCGGATGCCCGGCAAGGGCCCGGGCATTCGAGTGAGAAGCCACAAACGGCTTTGTCGCTAAGCGGGCAACATCCCAAAACCCGCCATCCGATAAGTGTGATACATCTACCAGCATGCCTAACTGGTTCATGGCTGCCACCACGTCCCGCCCGAATGGCGTAAGTCCGTGGCTGCTGTATTCCGGCCGGCAGTTAGGGTAGCCTAATTCATTGGGATAATTCCACGTCAGCGTAATCAGCCTTACTCCCAGCTGATAAAAGCTTTCTAAAGTAACCAGACTGCCGGCAAGTACGCCGCCTTCTTCAATCGTTAGAAAGGCAGCAATCTTTCCGGCGGCAAGGTTAGCCAACAATTCATCATAATTTTTTGTCAAACCAATACTGGCTTCATTCCGTTTAAGCTCCCGGAAAAATCGCTCGGCCATTGCCCTAGCCCGCGCCAGTGGGTCAGTTGTTTTTTCTTGGTCCACAAACAAGGCAAAAAACTGCGCCGCAACTTGGCCGGCCTGCAGTTTTTCAATATCAACGCTGTAATCATTATGGTACAGCCCGGCCTGCTCCCCTTCATCCATCAGCTTCCAAATGGTATCGCAGTGCAAATCAATGATCGGCAACCCGACTCACGCCCTTCTCACTATGATCGTATTCAATAAGCTTTACAGTCTGGCTTTGTTATATCCATTGCGGCTTCCCGGCAGCATTTGCATAAATATCTATTACGGGTTAAAGTTTATTTAGTGCAACAAAGATTGTGAGGTAATCCGCATGCAGTCCATTGTCATTTCTAACGGTCACCAAAAACTGGCCGGGGCTCTCCACGCCGCAGCCGCTCCGCTGGGGAAAACACTTATTATCTCGCACGGCTTCCGCGGCAGTAAAGACGGCGGCGGCCGGGCGGTCGCGCTGGCGGAAAAGGTGGCGGCAGCAGGGATTAACGTAATCCGGTATGACTTTTCGCCGCTGCAAAGCTTATCCTGCCAAATTGCCGAATTGACTGCCGTCATGGCTTATGTCCGGCAAAAGTTGGGAGTCAGGCTTTTGCTGTTAGGCCGCAGCATGGGAGGAAGCGCCTCGCTGGCGGCAGCGGCGGCCGACCAGAATATAGACGGCCTCATTCTCTGGTCTACTCCCTGGGATTTGGCCGCAACATTCCGGCAGGCGCTTGGCGCTTATTACGAACGCCTGGCAGCCGGGGAAACCATCCAGTTAGCAGACGAATATGGCAAACTGGCGCTCACACCGGAGTTTATCCGGGACTTCCGGCAGTATGACCTGCTGGCCTCAGTCCGCAAACTGGCCCAAACCCCACTGCTCATTTTGCACGGGACCGCCGACAGTCTTGTTCCTGTCAGCCAGGCGCAAACCATTTACGAACAAGCGCCCGGCCCCAGGCAGTTACTAATTTTTCCGGACGGCGACCATCAGCTGGCAAACCACGCTATTGAGGCCGCCGCCGCCATCACAGCCTGGCTGCAGCGCGTTACCCGCCAAACCGGGCTGCCAGGGCCGCACACCCGAAAATAATAAGAATTAAGCCGGATAGTTTATTAATAACAGTTAACCGGTGTAACGGCAGCCTTTCGCGCAAAGCATTGACCGTACTGCAGAGCATCAGCCACCACAGCATGGAGCCCGTAAACACGCCGGCTACCAGCAGGAGCGAAGACCAATAGCCGCCGGACGGCTCACCAATTCCCAGGCCGGCAAACAGGCCGGCAAAGGACATGATTGTCATCGGGTTGGTTATGGTTAGCAAAAACGTCGACACAAAGGAACCGGTTGTGTTGCCTGTCCGCGCAGCAGCGTTGGGCGGTGCCGGTCTGGCCTGAAAGGCACAGTAGCCGAGATACAGCAAAAACAGCCCGCCCGCCATATGCAAGAAGGTTTGAGCCCCCAGCAGCAGCAGCGTTAACGCCGACAGGCCGAAAGCGGCCAGGCTGCCATACACAGCATCGGCAGCCGCGGCGCCAAGTCCTGAAGTTACACCGCTTTTCCAGCCCTGGACCAATGTCCTTCTAATGCACAAAAGACCAATTGGGCCGACAGGAGCAGCAATGGAAAACCCGAGCGCCAGCCCTTTAGCAAATACCACCCAGACCATGATTTACCCGCCGGCCAGCGGCAGTACCGGGGTCTCTTTAACCGTGGACAGTATGACGGTTGTACGGGTTTTTACCACTCCCGGAACGCCCTTGATCCCATTGCTTAATAACTGCTCAAGATGACGGGTGTCTCTGCAATATACTTTGAGAATATAGTCTTCCTCACCGGCGGTATGGTGGCACGCCTGAATCTCAGGCGTGCCTTCGACCAGCTGCAAAAACGCTGCCCGGTGCTCAGGCCGCTCCAAAGTGACGGCAATCAAAGCCGCCAGCTGCAAACCGACACTGGCGGCATCAACCAGCGCCGCATAGCCGCGGATGATACCGCGCTGTTCCAGCTTGCGTACCCGCTCGGCCGCCGCCGGCGCCGATAAACCCAGGTAAGCGCTTAATTCAGCCCAGGATGCCCGCGCATCGTGCATCAATTTATACACTACTTTCAAATCGAAAGAATCCAACCTATTTCACCTACGATATATCATTTTTAACTTATATTATCATTATTTTATTAAATTTACAATACTTTCCACTAAAATTCTCCGGTTTTATCCCACCGCTGTTCAATCACCTGCTCCTGCCAATCGTGATTGAGCTTTTCCTCAGTCAGCCGGAAGCCGAACTTTTCATAGAGGTGGCAGGCTGTATCAAGGCCTTTGAAGGTCCAGAGAAATACCTGCCGGTAATTTTGGCGGCGGCAATATTCCATAGCCGCCGCCAGCAGCTTGTGCCCCAGGCCGGCACCGCGAAACTCCGGTTCAATCAGAAACCATCTTAGCTGTGCGGTAATTGCATCAGCCCGCATAATGCCGATAAAGCCAACGATCTTCCCACAGCACTCGGCTACCAGAATCTGGCCGCCGTCCGGCTTCTCCAGATAAGTTGCCAAACTCTGCAGGACATACTTTTCAAAAACCGGGGCCAGGCCATATTCCTGCGAATAAAGTACTGCGTGCCGGTAAATGATGTAGCCGGCATCACCTGGCTGCTGGCTGCGAATCGTAACGGAATTATCGGGTTGCCCCGACAGCATGTTTTGTATGGCCTGCATGTGACTAACCAGCGTATGCTGCGCACTCGGCGGCAGTTGCTGCATAAGCTGCACCAATTGCCGGTCAGAGGCCGACGACAATTGGCGAAAGGTTTCCCGCCCCTTTGCCGTTATCCCCAGAATCTGCGAACGTCCATCTTGGGCCGATCTGGCAGTAGTCACCAGGCCTTCTTTTTTAAAGCGCCTGAGAATGCGGCTCAGATAGCCGGGATCGATTTGCAGCTTGCCGCTTAAATCACTGGCGGTACAGGCTGCAACCTGATTAATCTCCAGCAGGATTCTCGCCTCCGCCAGCGAGTAAGGACTTTCTAAAATAGTCTGATTTACCAGCCCGATAACATTCGTATAGAAGCGGTTAAAATTTCGGATTGCGGCCACCCGTAACCCAGTCGTCTTATCCACGGCTGTCCCTCCCTGTGCTTTACTCTTTTGTTCTTAAATTATCAAAAATAGTTGACTGTGTCAATAAATTATTTGACATCGTCAACTATTTTTTCTCCCCACATAGCGGTTGCCCGGTCCGCAGGCCATCGCGCCGGGCCTGGTACGCGCATCCGCTGTTTATAAGGCCTCCGTACCGCGCAGAACTTATACTATCTAACGCACACAAAAAAGACAGTTATTGATGTAATCAATAACCGTCTTTTTTGTGTTGGCGGAGTGGGTGGGATTTGAACCCACGCAGGCCTCACGACCTCTAACGATTTAGCAAACCGTCCTCTTCAGCCACTTGAGTACCACTCCATGTGTCTTAAGCTGAACATATTAGATTATACCAGAGACTCACTATGAAGTCAATTACAGACTTAATGGCGGAGGGGGTGGGATTCGAACCCACGGTCCCTTGCGGGATCACTGGTTTTCAAGACCAGCTCCATAAACCGCTCGGACACCCCTCCGTAGCCGGCACATAAAGTATTATAGCAAACGCCAAGAGGGCTTGTCAACAAACCAGCCCCAGGTAATTTTATCTATGCATTTAGTATGGACCGTTACGCAGTCGGACATTCATTTGATACCGGCGCTTTGCCAATCACCAGCTTCCAGTTCGCGGACAATTTCCGGCAAATCCCGCAGCAATTCTTCCAGTTCTTCCGGTGTCAAGGTTATTTCGATCGGCCACTCCACATTCATCCCTCCTTTAGCCTGCACGGGCCGGCAGCTACGATTAATTCAGCCCTACAGAGTATAGAATGCCTTGTTTAGTATCATTCTAGCATACAGAGACGGTAGCTATGCTAAGGTTAAGTAAAAAACCTGTTAAAATTCAATAAAAAGGTTGACTATTACTACAAACAGAATTATAGTCTTTATAGAGCTATTGAAAGATAATCCATAATAAATTAAAGGTAGGTGAGATAGATGGATGTAGACCGACCTAGCGGGCCCGTTTTGCACAATTTGATAAAAATTAGGGGAATATTCCATTTTTCTCACCTTTATTTATCTGTAACCAACTGCTGATAGGTACTGTCAGTCAGCGTTAGTTATAACGAAGGCTGGATTGGTATTCCCCTGCCACAAGAAAGGGGGAGCACCATGCTCAAAATTTATCGCAGCAACTGTACTCAATTACACGAACTTACCTACCAGACACTGGAAAAAGGCGCCTGGTTTAATCTCATAAATCCCACGGCCGAAGAACTGGAACAAGTGGTCGCCATTACCGGCAGCCCGCTCGATTTTCTTAAGGCCGCACTGGACGAAGAAGAACGTTCCCGTATTGAACTTGATGAAAACCACATGCTGGTCATTACCAATATCCCGGTCACCCGCGGCCATGACAGTTATGACGCACTGCCACTGGGCATTGTGCTGACTCCCGAGTATATCATCACCGTTTGCCTGGAGGCCAACGAGATATTGGCCGATTTTAACCCGGACAATCCCCGCGCCTTCAGCACTTTTAAAAAGACCCGGTTTCTTTTTCAGATTCTGTACAAATCAGCTACCTTGTTTTTAAAGTATTTAAAGCAAATTAACCGCCGGACTGACGAAATTGAGCATTATCTGCGCCGTTCGATGCAAAACGAGGAAATTTTCCAGTTGCTGGAGTTGCAGAAAGGCCTGACGTACTTTGCCGCCTCGTTGCGTTCTAACGGCATTGTCCTGGAAAAGCTGCTCAGGCTGCGTTCTACCAGCCAGGTGCAGCACCTCATTAAAATGTATGAAGAAGACGAAGACTTGCTGGAAGATGTCATCATCGAAAACAAACAGGCCATTGAGATGGTCGAGATGTACAGCCGCATTTTGAGCGGAATGATGGATACCTTTACCTCCATCATATCCAATAACCTCAACCGGGTTATGAAATTCCTGGCCTCCATGACGATTATTCTGGCCATTCCGACGATGGTTTCCAGCTTTATGGGCATGAATGTGGATGTACCCTTTGGCGGCAATGGCGGTTTTACCGCAACGCTGATGTTTGCTGCCGCCGTAACCGCGCTAAGCGCTTTCGGACTCTGGCGAAGAGGCATGTTTTAAACTACCGGCTATGCGACACCCCGGGGAAAAGTTCCCCGGGGTGTCGCTTTTTATTACCGGTTCTTAGCCCAAAGCCGTCACTCTGACGGCGCGGCCCAGGGCAAAAGCGTAGAGATACTGTTCTTTAACCTGCCGGCCCAGGATACGTTCGACGGCGGCAGTGTACATACTTAACTGAACGGCGTATTTGGCAGCCAGTTCAGCCTCGCTCGCCGCCCGGTCCGTCTTATAGTCCAGCAGCACCAGGCCGCCGTCTTCCGCAAACAGGCAGTCAATTACTCCCTGAACAAAAATTTGTTCACCGCAGCCGGCCAGATCGGCATAGAATTTTTCCGCCGGCAGTATCAGACTGAAGGGCATCTCCCGCCATACCTCACGGGCCCGGCGTACACGCTGGCCCAGTTCCGAGGCAAAAAAAGCAGCGATTAAGCCGGCGTCCACCTCGCCGGCCTGGCCGGCCGGCAGCAGTTGCCGCGCTTCCAGGGCACTGGCCTGTTCCCGGATTGCCTGCTCGGTAACCTCGCCGTCAAAGCGGAGATGCTGCATAACCGTGTGCACCATAATCCCGTATTCCACCGGCGTCATCCGGGTGGTTGCCTGCAGAAACCGGGGCCGGACAGGAACAACCGCCGGACTCAACAGCGGTTCGGCCTCCTCGGCGGCAATAAGTTCCAGCCGGTGTTTAATCTCCGAGACGGCCAGCTTCGCCGGTTTGCCAACAGCAGTTTGACAGCCGTACTCCCACTTGAGCAGCTCATCCACCCACTGGCTGCCAGAACCGGCAGCCACCGGCTCTAACCGGCGGACGGCGGCCAGCAGCGTATCGTCGGCCTCGCCGGCTTGCTCCGGCAGCACAATCTCGGCGGCATTATAAATGGCAACTGCCCAGGCCGAAGGATGGCCGGCCAGTGGATGAGCAAGGTCTTCCTGCTTTCCGCCATACTGCCTGATCGTCTCGCCATCCCGATGGCGGGCCACCGCCATGCCAATCCAGTCCAGATAGCTTTTGGCCTTCAGGACCTGGCAGGCCGGCAGCGCAAACGCCGGTTCACTCACCGCCCGGGACCAGGCCGCGCATTTTTGCCGCAGTTTTTTGGCCGAGCCAACCAGGATGAGTTTTTCCCGGGCCCGCGTCAGCGCAACGTATAACACTCTCAGTTCTTCCGCCTTGGTTTCAAGTTCCAGCTTGTGGGCGATACCCCAGCGCGCCGGCGTGGGATAGCGAAATCTTAGTTCCGGCAGGGTAACGTACGGCCCTACCCCCAGTTCCTTGTGGCAAAGCACCAGGCCGCCGGTATCCTGCAGATTGAAATTTTTGCCGGTATCGGCCAGGATCACCACCGGGAATTCAAGCCCTTTACTCTTATGAATACTCATGACCCGGACAACATCTTCACTTTCCCCCAGTGCCCGGGCAACCGATAAATCGGAATCCTTCTCCCTGAGGCGTTCAATAAACCGCAGAAACCGGAACAAACCACGGAAGTCAGTAGCTTCATACTGCCGGGCCCGGTCGTGCAGCGCCCGCAGATTGGCCTGCCGCAGCACCCCGCCGGGCATACCGCCGACATAGTCATAATAACCGGTGTCATGGTAAATCCGCCAGATAAGGTCAGCTACACCTTTGCGCCGTGCCAGGTCGCGCCAGCCGTCCAGTTGGGTTACAAAGCGCACGGCCTTGGCATCGGCGCCGGCAGTCTGGCAATAGGCCTGAAGAGCGTCCCATAAATCACCCTGCCGCCGGCATAAACGGATTTGCGCCAGTTCATCGCCGCCAAGCCCCAGGAGCGGCGACCGGAGTACGGCCGCTAACGGGATATCCTGATGGGGATTATCGATAATTTGCAGCAAAGCCAGCATTACAGCAATTTCGGTTTCGGAAAAATAACCGGAATCCAGTTCGGCATAACAGGGAATGCCGTTTTGCCGCAGCCGGTCCTGCAAGACCTGAGCTTTGCCTTTTACCGATCGCAGTAAAATCACAATATCCCGGTACAGCAGCGGCCGGTAGCCGCCGGCTTGCTTGTCGAAGGCCTGCTGACCACCGGCCATCAGTTCCTGGATACGGCGGGCGATCAGTAGGGCCTCTTGCTCAAAGGCGCTCAATTCTTCTTCCTGCGCCACACTATCCGGACTGCCGGCCCCGCCCTGCTCAGAATCTTCCATGGTCTGGCCATCCCCGTCCGGTTCAGCCTCCCGTTCCGGTACACCAGCCTTAGCCCGCTCGATAATCAATAATTCCACCGGTCCGTCAAGACTGGCACCCTCACTTGCCGGATAGTCCGGGCCGGGATTGAGTCGCTCCGCTTCACCGTAATCAAGCTCCGCCGTCCGCAGGCTCATAAGCTGGGCAAACAGGAAATTGGCCGCGTGCAGTACGCCGGCCCGGCTGCGGAAATTCCGGCTCAAATCAATCCGGCGGCAGCCTGCCGCCCCACCCGCCTGGTACCTGCGGTATTTTTCCATAAACAAAGCCGGTTCAGCCAGCCGAAACCGATAGATACTCTGTTTTACATCCCCGACCATAAACAGGTTGGGCTGCGCCTCATTGGCGACCAGCCGGATAATTTCCTCCTGCACCCGGTTGGTATCCTGATACTCGTCGACCATAATTTCGCTGAACCGCGCCTTAAGTCCCAGCGCCACTGCCGAAGGCTTGAATACGCCGGGTGAAGCGTCTTTGTCGCGCAAAACCGCCAGGCACAGATGCTCCAGATCATTAAAGTCGACAACCCCCTTATGCTGTTTGGCGCCGGCATAGCCGGCCGCAAAGGTTTTTACCAGATCTACCAACGCCGCAACCAGCGGCTGGACCCGGCGCAAATCGGCAACCAGTTCGTCACCGCTGCGTTCAAAATATCCGGCCCTGACTTCGGTGATTTTTTTCTTAGCTTTATTACGCTGTCCCTGGAAATAGTCTTTAATCTCCTGGGCTACCTCCTTGCCCACGGCAGCAATGCGGGGAAAAGCGGCATCGGCCAGCGCGGCGTCCAGGGCGGTCCAGGAAGTACGGGCGGCCAGCAGCAGCTTGTCAATAATATGGATGTCTTCTGCCAGCGTTCGGCTGTAAGCCGCAGGATTTCCCGGTTTGCCGGCCTCGGCCAGCAGGGCCGTCAGGGTTTGTCTGGCTTCTTCCCAGTCCAGGGTTATTTTATCCCGGACCAATGCCGACCAGGGTGTTTCATCAAAGGCGGCCTCTGCCGGCAGGTCAAAAGCCCTGGCCAGTCCGTCCAGCCAGTGATCAGGCCAGGGGTGGCTGCGCGAGAATTCATAGAGCCTAAGCACCAGCCCGGCCAGCGAATAGTCGCCGTCTTCATCCCCGTAATGTTCAACCAGCGACAAAAAGCCGGCGGCGGCATCGCTATAGCCGGCCTCAAATACCGCCTCCAGTACATCACTTTTAATTAACGTGATTTCCGTATCGTTGGCAATCCGGAAAGCAGGCTCAATATGTAAAAGGTAAAAATACTGCCTGATCAGACTTTGGCAGAAAGCATGCAGGGTAGAAATACTGGCGGCGTTGAGGAGCACCAGTTGGCGCTCTACATGCCGCTTTAATTCAGGATCGGTAAGTCCGGGCTGGACCAGGGCCGCATTCAGCGCCTCGCCAATGCGGCTGCGCATCTCATTGGCGGCGGCATTGGTAAAGGTAACAACCAGCAGGCTGTCTACACTCAGCCTTTCGTCCGGATCCATAATGCGGCTGATAATTCGTTCCACCAAAACCCAGGTCTTGCCGGATCCGGCTGCGGCCGCTACTAAGAGATTATGATTGCGGGTTTCGATGGCAGCCTGTTGTTCGGGAGAGCATTGCATTACGCCCCGCCTCCTTTCCGCTGGCGCAGAGTATTCATAATCGCCTTGTCATCTATTTTCGCCAGCGCCAGGTATTCATTTTCGGGCAGATTATGGTCAAACTGGCATACCGGCCGGAAAATACAATAGCCGCACGGCGTAGCCTTGTCCAAACGGTAGGGCCTGATTGCCGTCTCGCCGCTGAGAATAGCTGTCGCCACCGCCACCAGTTCCTGCTCCACATGGTCTAATAACAGGGTAAACTCCTCCTGAGTCTTAAGCTTATCCAAACAACTTTCGTAAAAGCCGTTTTTGCCAAGGGCAATGCGAAAATACTCGGACCAGCCGTTCAGCGACCGGTCCAGCATACCGGCGATATTCGGGTCAGCCAGCAGCCAGCCCGGCATTTTCAGCCGGGCATTAATGCTCTTTTCAATTTCCGCCGGCGTCTGCAGCGTGGTCCCGGATATGACGGGATTTTTCAAGAAATAGTACAACACACCGGCCGGCAGACAGGCACTCACGCCAGCCGGCGCGCTGACCGCCACCAGCAGATAGGTCAACAGCTGCAATTTAAGCCCGTAATAGACTTCTGTCAGGCTTAGCCAGGCACCGCCCGATTTATAGTCAATTACCAGCACATACTGCTGCCCCTCATATTCGCCGATATCCAGCCGGTCGATCTGACCGGCTATTTCCAAAATACTTTCCGGCAGCGCCAGCGTTAACGCCGGCAGGCCGCCCTGCCCCTGACCGAAAGTCTGCTCCAGCGCCACCGGTTTAAACAGGCTGACCTCAGCCCAGGCCGCCAGGCGGCTGACAGCCCGCACTGCCCGGCGGGTCAGCCGTGTTACCAGATGCTCATGCTGTTTACTGCTTAACAGAATTTCATTCTGTAGTTTGGGGGCCAGTTCCGCAACAATCCGGGTACACAATTCGCTGATCCCGGCCGGGGTTACTGCTCCCCAGCTCAGTCCCTGCTCGGATAGCCGCTCGCCAAACCGTTTGAGCACGGCATGCAGAAACTGGCCCAGATCAGGCGCCCGCAATTGATAGGCAGCCCGCTCTTTCAGGCCCAGACCATATTGGGCGAAATGTTTAAACGGACAGGCGCGGAAAGCCTCAAACCGCGTTACGCTGCCCCGCAGCACCCCATTTTGCACATACAGCCGCTGCGGCAGTCCGGCCGACAGCCGGCCAGGCTGATTATAGTGAAACAGTCCGGCCATTGTCGCCGCAAGCTGCCCTCGCCAGCATTCCTGCTGCCGGGCCCAATTGTAAACATCCCACCACACCGGGCTGATCTGCCCGGTCGTTTTATATAGCCGCAGCGCCCGGGCCAGCACGGCCAAAGCCCGCTCCGGCCGGACAATATATTCGGCTTCCCGGCCGGCCGGCGGTTCTACCGGCAGAGCCAGCGGCTTAGCGCCGGTAATTTCTTTAAGCCGGCGGATAACAGCGGATGGCGCCAACGCTTTGCCTTCCGCATCGGCCAGCGGGTAACTTACCCACAGACTCCGGCTGGCTCTGGTCAGGGCCGTATATACCAAAAACTGCTCGGCAAATACATCGGCGACAGCCCCGCCGCCCAGTTCGAGCCCCAGGGTTTTTAAAAACGCCCGCTCACTGTCGCTCAGCAGGCCTTCTTCCCGCCGGCGCCGGGGCAAAACACCGTCACTCACCCCGGGAACAAAGGCCGCTTTTATTTTTAACCGCCGGGTACGTTCCAGCGCAGTAATGGTAACATAATCGAGACCCGGTGGAATCAGACTCAGCGTGGTGCCTTCCAATCCCTCGCTGACAACTGCCGCAAACTCCGCCAGTGTCAGGGGCTGATCGCCGAAGGTATCCACCAGCTGATCGAATAATTCGAGCAGCTTGGGCCATATTTGCTCATGTTCCCGGGCCTGTTCCAGATCACCGTCCGCTTCAGCTCCGGCCGCCCAGGCCGCCAGCTGCTCTTCAACAGCTAACCCTGTCAGAAATTCATACACCGCCTTGACCAGAGTTAGCGGCGGCAAACCCTCCCGCAGCGCCGGCGTCAGCCTGGCGGCCAGCGTAACCAGTCCGGCCGTTCCCTGCCGGCGGATGCGATTGATCTTGTCCAAATATTCCTGTTCACCGGCGCTCAGCTCGTCACTGGTCCATTCATCTTCCGCCAGCGAATAACGGCGGCGGAACAACCATTCCTCCGGACTGGTCCAGCGTGAGCCCCGGATACCAAATTCCAGACAGTAATTTTCCAGGATATCGACTTCATCCCGTGTTACCGGCAGCAAATCGGTCTTTAGGCACCGGAAAACCGGTTCATAGCTCCATCTTTCCAGGACAATATCGAGGGCTGACCGCACCAGTTCGGCCAGCGGATGGTGAATAGCCGGCCTGGTGTTGTCCCGGAAAAAGGGAATCCGGTAATCAGCCAGTACGGTGGCTGTTAACTCGGCATAGCTGTCCATATCCCGGATTAGAATGGCCATATCCCGCCAGCGCATGCCCTCCTGCCGGCTCAGTCGGATGATTTCACAGGCAATAGCCTCCAGCTCGGTCCGGCGGTTAGCCGCCTCCGCCAGGGTAAAATTGTCCGTGCCTGCCTGGCCGGCGGTAGTTTTACCGCCAAAAAACTGCTGCTCGATTACGCCCAGTACAGGTTGCCGGAACCGGTGCGGCACAGTCAGTTCCCGTTCGGTTATTGCCGCCTTCCGGTCTAAAGCCAGCTTCTTTAACTTATGGTACGTCTCCCACTGCCGGTGGAAAAGGGCCTCATCCCTTGCGTGC